>JAUWEG010000197.1 GCA_030608385.1 Candidatus Heimdallarchaeota archaeon | reverse complement strand
CCAAGTTGTAATGTTCTACCAGCAAGAATGAGACCTGCAATTGCACCGAAAATTCCAAAATAAGCAGTATAGACACTCTGAACCGCTAGATAAATACCTGCTAATCCTATAGCAGCGAAAATAGTAGTTAGAAATCCAACTTGTATCCAGTAGGATGTTTCGCGGGGAACATCAGTTAGGACAGTCCTACCAGTTGCTCCATCTAATATAGCATTATGTTTCTTTCCTGCTGCTTCAAATTCAATGAAATAGAATGGAATGTGTAACAAATAAACACCTTTTATTTCTGGTTGATCTCTAACTTCAAGAATTTGAGCTAATTCTTTGAGCATCAGTCCTTTATGTATCTCTCTCATCGAGTGTGTAGCTTCATTCTTAGCTTGATCTAAATCGAAAATACTAGGAACTACATCTGCTTTAACTTTCTCTGCTTCGAGTGCTTGGAAGAACCTTTTACCTCTGGTGGATATTTCGAAGTTGATTAAATCATGTTGTGCGTCTTCAGCTGCATATATTATGAACTCTCTAGTATCATCAAATACTCCTTGTTCAGGTTTCAGATGAGTACTGATACGTCTATATCCAGATTTGTATCGATTACTAAATGTAGCATATTCACCATTTCCTTTGTATTCTGTTCGAAGGTGAACGGTTACAATGTAATAGGGGTAGAATTTAAGGTCTAATTTAGTAATTTTTAATGATTTATGCAAATCTTCAGGAGCACCTGGATATTTAAGAATGTCACCTACAAGTTCAGTTCTAATTTGCTCAACATCATAAACAACTGGTAACATATAATGTTCAATCAGATCAGTTACTTTCTTCAGTTCACTTGTTACAGAACAATATGGACATGTAACATGTGATTGTGTAGCTTCTAATTCTAAAGGAGCAGCACAATTTGGGCACATTATTGATCTTACACTCATTTTAGTCCACCACCGATTTAGGTTTGAAGGTATTCTTAAGCGTGAAGAATCCTATCGCTGCTGCAACAATTCCTGCTATTATCGGCACATAAACTAAAGTTTGGAAGAAGTAACTCAAAACTCCAGCTCCTCCTAGAATTAGTACAGTTAGCGAGAGAAAAATAATTCTGAAAATTGTTGTAACGGGAATTTCTCCTATAATTATTTTCCCAGAACTACCTAAAATAGCTATTCTGTAGGTTTCTCCTTTGAACTCATATTCTATCTGCCAAACTGGAGCATGTAAGAAATAAGTACCAGAGTAAGTTAATTGTGTAGCACAATCGAAAACTTTAGTGCACGCTCTTTCTGCTTGAGCTCTATGATTATCAAAAACAATAGTTTTACCTAGCTGATTTGCTGCATCTAAATCTATTTCTGATGAAAGATAGTTGAATTCTTCTTCTTCTGCCAGTAATTGATCATAGTTAAATTGAACTGCATTTGGAAACTCTGCTCTCACGATATCTTTTACTCTATCATATCCATAAATTGAACTTCCTCTCCTCCCAAGTAAAACATCTGCTCGCTTTTCTCTTATTTCTCTATCGATTGGTCGGTAGACTGTAACGCTTTCAGTTACTGTTCGTCTATTTTTTCCAATACCTACTGTTCTAGTTCTTGTTTCTGTGTATCTGAGGTATCCTACAAAATGGGTATACGCATCAGAAGTTACAACCCAAAAAGGCATCAATGTTGGGGTAGTGTTTGTAATTTTGTAACCTTTAATTCCCCTCATGAACCCTTTTTTCTTAATAAATTGCTTCACAATATCGTGTATCTTCTTCTGGTTGAGCGTATTCCTTAGGATGTAATGATTATCAAATTTAGATCCATCCGCTAGAACTGCTTGTCCACAAGATACACAATTAAAGATTGCATCCTCAGGATTAACATCCATTGGAGCATTGCAATGAGGACATTGAAATTTCTTAATTAGGCTCATATTACTACAGTTTACTTTAGCTATTATAAAATTTCATATAAGAATCGCGAAAAATCATATGTTTTCGTAAAATTAAACCTTATTCTTCTTCATTTCGTCTATATCTTGAGTTACTTTGTCTACTATTGCAGATAGTTTTTTATAAAGAAATGAATCTTCAGGAAAGATATACTCTCCTTTTATCCCCTGTTCCATGACATCGAAAGATATTGGCAAGAAATCTAGAAAAGTGATTTTATCCGGCTTATAGATTTTTATAATTTCGTCTTTCCAATCCTCCAATAATTTCTGATTTTCATCTTTCAATTTTGGGGGTAATTGATTAAATACAAAAAAGCTAAGAGATCTTATGTCTAATTTTTTGTAAATGTCTCTTAACATCTGTTTTGCTCCTTCAAAGCTGAAAGTGGAAGGTCTGATTACAAAAATTCGAGCATCTGCTATTGCTGCAGCATTAACTGACTCCATTCTGTAACCAGGGGCTAAATCATAAACAACGTATCTAAATCCCATTCTTTTGAGAAATTTTGTCATTTCATGTAGAGCAAAGAAAGAATACTGTTGAATGTCTTCAAGAAGTGAAAGCAAGCCTTCACCGTACTCGACATTTTCCTTTGCAACAATTAGATGTAAATTAGGATCCTTTGTCGCAAGAACTACATCTTCACTGACTTTCTTCTTTCCCATAAGAACATCATTTATAGTGTGTTTAATCTTCTTATCTGGAATTTTAAAGATGTGCTGAATTGTTGGCTGTGCTATATCTAAGTCAATTAAAATGGTTTTATTCCCTCTTCTAGCAAGTTCATGAGCTATATTACAGGATAGAGTTGTTTTACCTGGCCCACCTTTTTGAGAATGAAGAATTATTATATCCAATCTAGCTGAAGCCATTTCCTTTAGTTTTCCAAAATCAATACTAGACATTAATTCACCGGATAAGTATTATTTTTTCTAGTCCTTTTTATCCTTTACTGCATGAAAACATATTTTTCATAGAATTTATAGGCTTTTTTCGTATAAAAATAACAACAGCAACCTTTTATTTATTAAGCAGTTAGTATAGTTAAATAGGGTTAATGTACTAAGGGATACGTCTCTAAAGCAATAATAATAAATTGGGTGAATAAATGAAAATACTTTTCGATGAAACTCAAAAAGAGAGAGGAAAAATTTTTGAGAATTTTCAAAAGCTAGCAAACTTACTAGAAGGAGAAGGACATGAAATAAGTAAACATGATTCATATCCGATAAAATATTCAAATATTTCCAAATTTGATATCTTTGTTTTCTTATGTCCTGATGGTTCAAAGATTATGGGTCATGAAGTTAAAGCATTGTTAAGATTTGTTGACGAGGGAGGAGCATTAGCAGTTTTCACTAATGCAGGAGGAGATAAGGGATTAAATACGAATCTAAACACACTACTCAAACATTTTAAGGTAGAAATTGTAGCTAATCAAATTTTTGATTACAAAAGCTTTGATTTAGAATTAGAAAGTAATGTAATTGTTTCAAAATTCTATAAGCACCCAATTACCGAAGGTCTTAAAGAGATAACAATGGTTTCCAGTTGCTCCCTGCATCTCAAAGAAGGAGTAGAGGAACTAGCTAGGACAAAAAAAACAAGCGATCCACCAAGTTCTGCTATTATGTGCATATCGTCTTATGGTTTAGGAACAGTTTTTGTATGTGG
>JAUWEG010000079.1 GCA_030608385.1 Candidatus Heimdallarchaeota archaeon | reverse complement strand
GGATGTATAACTATGACATAACAGGTTATAGTGATTATGTTGAAGTATTCTTCTGGTTATACGATTCTACACAAGTGAATTTAGACATTTATCTAGATGGTATGTATATCGAAACTCTGTTTGGATTAACTGCGGGTTACCATAGTTACAAAGTTTACATTGATTACATACCTCCAAGTCACTTTAATCACGAACTGAAGATTTTTGCTACAGATACTTTTGATGTGAATCATAAGACTGAATGGTCGTTATGGATGTTTGATTCAAGACTTGATTGGCCACAGATAAACGGTCCATTTGGTGACTACTGGTACGAGATAGGTACAACTGAGACTCTCTACTGGACTTTGACTGATGATAATTATGATTATGATTGGTTTGAATTCAAATTTAATGGATCTCTTATTGCTGATGGTACATGGATTTATGGTGAAACCTTAGGTCTAAACCTTCATTCTTCTATTGTTTCTCCTGGTGACTATCTAGTTAGTATTATTGCTAATGATACACAAGGACATGAATCATATAAAGATCTACTAATTCATGCATCATATTCTTCTGACTCAACTCCGCCTACTGTAAGTACTCCTACAGATATCTACATGAAACCGGGAGAAAACAAAGAAATTATTTGGACAATTTCTGATGATAATCCATCTAGCTACCTAGTTAAACAGAATGGGTCAATAATTATCGATTTACCATGGGCTATTAATAACTTCAATGTTAATGTTTCTCTTGATACTTTAACACTAGGAACATGGGTCTTTGAAATTGAAGTTAAAGATTCTTATGGAAATTACAACTATGACACAGTTTATGTTTACGTCACTGAAGAAGGTATCAATCCAACAGAACCAACTAATTCAAATACAATAACTCTCGACGCTCAAGGATTAATCCTTGCAGTCATAGGTTTTCTAAGCATTACAGCAATAACAGTTTACGTTAAGAAACGTAAATAACCTTCTTTCTTTTTTATTTCTGTTTTTTCTAATTTTAAGCCCTATCGCTGATTCCTTTACCACTTTATTTAAAAGGGAAAAATGGCTTAAATAGATATAAGGGGTGAAACCTTGAAAAGGGGTCAAACATCGATAATACTATTTGTTTTAGTTGTCTCAATATTTGCTGGTGGATTCGTTCCCACACAGCCTGTTAGTGCTTATCAAGCGCTAGCTCCTGGAGATCAGCTACTATACAAGAACGTATTAACATTTTATGAAGATTTAGAACAAAAATTATTACATGAAACTGACGTCTCACCAACAGCTGATTCCTGGTGGATTATCGATCATTGGGATTATGAATTTGATGAGATGGAAAGCTACACTGTAAACTCAATAGATACTACATCTGGGAATGTGAATTATACTTGGACATTCTCTGATAGAAATAACAACTATACCCAAAAAGATTATTTCTATGATTATGATAACTCAATGTGGAACTTAAGCAGTTCATATTATGATTATAATTTAATGCAAGCAAGTAATTTTTCTGTAAAGGATTATGATGTCTATAACGGAATCTTTAACCTTGATATAACAAGCAATTTTGGTGGTGCTGTTTATGATCATACAGAATCTATCTACTATATTATTAATGGTTTAAACAGTTCCTACAATGTTGATGTATATATTTATGCATATTCCGATGTCATAAATACACCTAAAAGCTACTATGATATCACATTCCAAGAAAATAATCCTTATGGATGGAACTTAGAATATTATGTAGATAATTCTACAGGATTTCTATTAGCTTATTCAATTGATTATTATGATAATTATTATAGATCTTTTTACAAAAACTGTGCAACTCTAGGAACTTGGGTAGACTATTACTTCAATCACACATATATGTACAGGTATGAGTGGTTATTATATGAAACTACAGCTGATTATTATCCTGTTACTGATGCAGATCTACCAGCTATGATAATTGATGTGGGATATGATTATGAGATAAGAGGTGATAGTGATATTGTACCAATATACTTCGATTTGTATGATTCTTGGCATTCAATGACAATTGATGTCTATTTAGATGGAACATATGTAGAGAGTTTGTATGGTTTATCACCTGGAACAAATGTTTACAATTTAGATACAAAATCTATTCCTGTAAGTGCAAATAATCATGAAGTTGATTTTGTGGTTTATGATGATGCTAGTTTTGAACATAATACAACATGGGGTCTAGTTATCAAAGATATACGCCTTGATTGGCCAAGATTCAATGGACCAGTAGGAGAACTTTGGTACACTATTGGTGATTATCTAAAACTAGAATGGACTATATATGATGATTTTCTCAATCCAGATTATTATGAATTCACATTTAATAGTCTTGTAATAAGCTCAGGTGCTTGGTATGATGACTTTTATCTTAGTCTTAAACTTGAAGATTATATTACTACAGCTGGTGATTATTTCGTAACAATTTACGCAGTAGATCTTCTGGGATATGAAAGTTATAACGATTTAACAATCCATGCTTCAGATACACCTGATACTACATCACCCACAATTTCTGGTCCAACAAGCACTATCTACATTGTAAAAGGAGAAACAGCTCAATTGATTTGGAATATACAAGATGAAAATCCAGGCAGTTATACTGTAAAAATAAATGGGACTGTAGATATTGACACTCTATGGTATATAGAGAATTTCAATGTGGTTATAGATCTTGATACATTAGATGTAGGTACTTGGTTCTTTGAACTAAATGTCTATGATCTTTCTGGAAACCCAAATTACGCTTCTGCTTATGTAGTAGTTACTGAAGAAAATACTGATCCAACAGATCCAACAGATTCAACAGAACCTACAACACCTGGCAATACAAACACTCTTACTCTTGATGCACCAGGAATAATTTCAACCATTCTAGGCTTCTTAAGCTTTGTAGCTCTTGTAACTTTAATTCGAAAAAGAAAGTAAATCTTTCTTTCTATTTTTTATTTATTTCGTTGATTAAAGCTTCTTGATTCAATACTCCTTTAGAGGTTATATATCCTGTAATCAATTCTGGTGGAGTAATATCGAAAGCTGGATTCAAAGCATCTGATCCTAGATTTGACACTAAAACTTCCCCTTCTTTACTTTTAATATATTTTACTTCATTCTCATCTCTGAATTCAATTTTAAAGTCTTCAATGCTATCTGATTCTAAATCTATTGTTGACCATGGAAAAGCTGAATAAAAGGGTATTTTATGATAGTTTGCTGCAATAGCTACAGAATATGTTCCAATTTTATTTGAAATTGTTCCATCCTTTAAGCATCTATCAGCTCCTAAAATAACTTTATCGATTTTCCCTTCAGACATTAAGAATGCAGCTGCTGAGTCTGTAATAATTTGATGACTAACTCCTTCTTGTTCTAATTCCCATCCTGTAATCTTTGCACCTTGTAGTCTAGGTCTTGTTTCATCTACAAAAACATGAACGTTTTTCCCTTGATTATGGGCATTGATAATTAGTCCTAGGGCTGTCCCATGATCTATGGTTGCTAAAGGGCCAGCATTACAATGAGTCAAAATAGTATCTCCATCCTCAATTATTTCTACGCCCTTCACCCCAATCAATCGACATTCTTCCAGTATCTGGTTATACAACCTTCTAGCAGCTAGCAAGGTTTCATCAAAAGAGAAATTTGTTTCCAAAGCTGCTTGATAGACTAGAAATGAGTAATTTTTCAAATCAACAGCTGTTGGTCGAGTTGCTTGGATCATATCCAATTTTTCCTCTAACTTTTCTTTTTTGTCACAAATTGGTATGTTTTCTATTTCTTTAATTGCAAGAGCTGTAGCATAAGCTGCTGTTGCCCCAATTGCAGGAGCACCACGAACGACCATTGTTTTAATAGCTTCACAGATATCCAAAACATTGGAGTAGAGATTGAATTTAATCTCAAAAGGAATAAGCCTTTGATCGATTAACTGAATAGCATTCTTTTCCGCTATCCATTCAACGGAACATACATTATCTAGACCTAACGATTTGATTTTCACAAGAAGAAATAGACGAATTTCTATTTAAATCTTAACTCAAGCAATTAGTTTTTTCCTTCAAATTTTGGTAAATATTCTCTAATTGCATCAACCATAACACTTGAGTGAGTATTACTATTCGTTTCAAGATTAAGATAAGTTGAATTTTTGATCATCTTGGAAACTTTCATTGTATCTTCAGCATCATGCATTTTGTCTTTTTCAGCTGCGATAAGAAGCACATGACTTTTCACTTTTGGGAAAGTTTTCCAATATCTCTTAAAAACAATCCTCAAGCCTAATCTCTTCCAACGTTTGGCATCAGCTTCTTCGATAGTTCTTATATATTTGGCTGCTTGTTTTTGATCTTCTGTCTTGAATCTATTGACCCAGAATCTAAGAATAGGTTTAGCAATTGTCCAAAGAAAAGTAGGACTAATTGGTATTAAATAACTTATAACAGGAGGAACTTCGAATCTTCCAGGAGGTGCCAACAAAACTGGCATGTAAGGATTATACATCTCTTCAACCATACCATAAACAATAGTAGTTGCTCCAATACAAGATCCAAAAAGAACAAGTTTTGATTCATTTAACTTAAGATTTGTAATAGTGTCTTTAATGTCCAATGCCATTCTATGCATGCCAAGATCAGATTTTCGAGTAAAACTGCTTGAACCTTTTTCTCTTGATTCAAAATAGACTATATCAAAATCCTTGATAGCATCAATAAGAAGCTCATCCCAAGAAGGTAAGACTGTCCCCCATCCTGAAACAACAAATAATGTATAGCCATTTCTTTTATCTGAAGGAGCCTTAGTTGTAAAAACTCTAATTGTAGTATTATCTGACATCATCACATCAAGTGGCTTAGCTTCTTTTTCAAATTGGGAAACTAAAGGTAAAACGTATTCTTTCTTTTTCTTATTCATTAACAATGAGAAAAAGTAACTATTTAAAAATCTTTCAAAAGAAAAAAAGGAGAAACTAACGACTTGATCGATAGTATCTAGAATCAATTGCTAGAACTGCAGCTAGTCCGAATAAGGGCTCTAGTGGTGGATAGACATCTACTCTATAAGTATCCTTAATTCTGAAAAATTTCTTATCTAAAGTAAAACCTATACTTCCATCTCTGCCTACTGCTTTAAAAGACCATCCAAAAACATCAGAAGCAGTATATTGGTTTCCCGCTAGCATAATATCAAATTTTATACCACAGAATTTTATTATTGGGAATTCTATCTCTCCAATTAAGTCTGGTCCCACAGTAATTTTCCATTTATTTTGGAAGAAGTAATTTGCAGTTATCTTAGCTACTTCTTGACCTTGGATATTTTCTATAATTATTGTGGGTCTCCAGGTAAACATTCGTCTTTTAGCAATAAAGACCTTATTACCTGTAGCTACATCAACAATATCATAAGTTGATCTTAAAGCAAGTATTCTTTGTGTTACTTTAAAACCAAATGGAGCGCTTGATTGTGCCATATCTTTAGTTTGATGGTTCTATATTTTAAAGTTGTGAAAAAGGAAACCAGATGTTCTATAGGAGAAAAGGTTTTGACCATATTCCTTCATTTGACATAAAGAAAGTAATTGAACCACTGGCTTCAACAAAAATGATTCTCTCAAAATCTGTAGAATACCTGTTGAAAAGCCCTCTACTTTCTGTGTAAGATACAAGTTGATAAATTACGAAATCTGGTCTTCTATTCTCATCTTGAAAGATTGTTGCTAAAATGTTTTTTGCATCCTCAATAGTATAATCAGTTACATTCAAATTTTCATGTCTAGAATAACTGATATATTCTTCTGTTACATTATCCCAGTAGCTGAAATAAGTTCCTCCCTCACCATTATCAAAGACTGTTTCTATCCAGTCTTCATACTGTGAAGAATTGCTTGAAACTCCAAGTATTGTTCCATTATAATTCAACGTCATTCTTCTGGGCATCAGCTCTGGAAAATCATAAACAGCTGAAATTCTGCCTTCTATTGATGAAATAATAAGTGAAATGTTCACTATAGCATTTTCAGGCGCATCATAAAGAAGATAAGTGATGTTCATGTTTTCAAAGAGATCAGAATACACGCCTATATTTTCAGCTTGATGTAAAAGCCCAAGTAAAGTGTCGCTTTGAGTATTGTATTCTATTTTAGTATTAAAGAAAATATCTGGAAAGACATAGATGTTAAGCAAAGACAGCGTAAACGCCAGTATCATCACTGAAGCGGTAGCAATTACTAAGGAGTCTCTTTTCATACTGAAGTAGATAAAACAAAGGACATTATAAAACGTTACGATTTATTTATTTTTGAATGTTGAGAAATAATGCCGTACAATATAATATATAAAGGGTACATGAAACTGATAGCGTGATTACAATGGTTAAGATAACTTTTGTTAAAATAGGAAATATCACTCTAACAACATTAATTGACATAATGTTAGATGAGAGAGCTAGTAGAACAGATATTGAAGCTACTGTCATAAGTTCATCAACCAAAATGAAGCCTGATGCTGTAGAAAGAATTTTTCCTTTAATTGACCAAGTTGAAACAGATCTTATGGTTATGATTTCTCCAAATGCTAATGATAAAGGACCTCAATCTGTTATTGATAGATATAAAGACAAGTATCCACTTATCGTTGTTTCAGATGGTGGAGATAAAGAAGTAAGAGCAAAATGGAAAGAAGATGGTGTTGGCTATATTATAGTTCCATTTGATCCTATGATTGGTGCTAAGAGAGATTTTCTTGATGCAACAGAAATGTGTTTATTCAACGGATACATAATTACAACTTTCAGTACTTGTGGAGTTTTTGCATATATCAATGAACTAATGGATGGAGTTATAGAACAACTAAAAGCTGGTGAAAAACCAAAATTACCTACACGTAATATGTCAGCTATAGGTGTTGCAACAACTTATCCATTTTCTAATGTTTATGCAAGACCTAAAGCGTTAGCTGCCTTAACAATGCTTCAACATGCAGCTAGTCTAAATGTAAATGGATGTTTTGTTGAAAAAGATAGAAAGAAAGCACTGATTAAAGTTGCTGGAGCTCATGAAATGGTTAGACAAGCTAGTCTTCTAGCTGATGAAGTCAGAGAATTAGAAAAAGCCACAGATCATATGATTAGAACTCCACATGGTAAAGATGGAAAGATTCTACACAAAGTACACTTCTTTGATGAAGCGCATGAAAAACAATAAATGTAATTAAGGAAGGATTTTTTTCCTTCAATTTTCCTTTTCAAATCTTATGAAAAAATTATTGATTAACACAAATCAAGAACTTGATGCTGCTATCATTGCTGTTCGTTGGCCTCTAAAAACAATGTCTATAATAATTGATGATAATATTGCTATTTCAGGTTGAATACTATCATATACTTCCAGCAGATATTCATTGTGAAATAATGAATCATTTCTTTCATAATGAAAAACAAGATTTCCTTCTAAGTCTAGGAATTGATATGATCTGCCTCTTATTCTTGTACCAATGAATCTTTCCGAATCAGTATCAATATAGATTCTATTATCACATAAACTGTTTGTAAAAAATAAAGTAGCAATATGAAATCCTTTCTTTTCTATTATGTATCTATTTTTCCAAAACGAAGGTTTCTTCGCACGTATAATCTCCTGTCCTTCATAATCATAAATGTGAATGTTACTTTTCATAGATCCTTCTTTCTTAACTGTAAACATCTTCTTATCATTAGCAAGATCTACAATATCGTACGATAATTTGAATAACGACATTTGAGGATAGATGGCAAATCCGTATGGTGTTTTTTTCCTCATCTAATTTAAAGGTAGTATATAAGCTATTATATATTTAGCTAAAGAGAGGACAATTCATTTTAATTCATATCCGGTAGGGTATATGGGTACTATCATCTGGCATCTGATTTTTTTGTTGTTTCTGAGCAAGTTGATCAAGTAATATAGCAACCAATATTGCTATTTCAGGTTCAATATCCTCATACACTTCTATAATGTTATTACTTCTGAATCCTTTGAAACCTTTGTATACCTCAAATGATACCTTTCCTTTTTTCTCTACAAATTGGAAGGTTGAACCAATAAAACCAGATCCTAAGTAATTCTTTTTTTCTGTTTTAATCTCATAGTTAGTATTGCAGCAGCTAGTTGAATAAGAAAAAGTTGCATATCTTATGTCATTTTTAAAAAATCTATATACATTTGATATGCTCGAAATTCTCTTTAACACTAAAAGTTTTTTTCCCTTAGAATCTTGTAGGTAAAATTCAGGTTTATGATTTCCAACAATACTAACCTCAAAAACAGATTTATTAGATGATAAATCTTTAATTTCATACCATGCTCTGGAGGATTCTTTGAAATAGATAATCTCAAAACCATATGGTTCTGCTTTTTCTGACATCTGCTTGATTTTGTTCTTGAGTGTTATAAATTTATCCAAATAAAAAGAAAGATTAGGGATATACCCTATTTCTTGTTCTTGGGAAAGGTAAAGTTTCTTGAATTGCATCTAATCCACACAACCACCAGGTTAGTCTTTCAGCTCCTAAACCAAATCCTGAGTGTGGAACAGATCCATATTTTCTGAGATCGATATACCATGCATAATCTTCCACTTCCCATCCTTCTTCCTTGATACGTCTGATTAAAGTGTCAAGAACATCTTCTCTCTGACCACCAGTAATAAGCTCACCAAAACCTTCAGGAGCCATTAGATCAGCTGAATAACACCATTTTGGGTCATCTTCATGTAATTTTACGTAGAATGGTTTATGACTGGATGGATAGTCTCGAATAAAGAAAGGTTCACCTATAATTGTAGATAATGCTCTTTCTTCTTCTGTTTTCATATCTTCATCCCATTTCAGGTTGAAGCCATTTTCATTCAAGGTATCGATTGCTTCTTTGTAACTTATTTTATTGAAAGGAGCTTTTATTGTTTCAAGAACAGATGTATCTCTCTTCAGCTCTTTGAATTCCTTAGCATTATGTTTGAGAACATATTGAACAATGTAAGCTACTAGTTCTTCTTGGATTTTCATATTTCCTTCAAAGTCTACAAAAGCTTCTTCACCTTCAATATGCCAGAATTCGTTGACATGTCTTTTAGTTCTCATTTTTTCAGCTCTAAAACTAGGAGTTATCGCATAGACTTTTTCCAAACTATAAATGAGAGCTTCGAGATAAAGCTGAATACTTTGGCTAAGATAAGCTGTATGATCGAAATATTTCAAACTAAATAGTGTTGAACCTCCTTCACAAGCTGATCCTGTGAGTATAGGTGGAGTAGTCTCATAGAAGTCATTTTCAAAGAACCATTCTCTTGCTGAACGTAAGACAGAAGCTTTTACTTTCCAGACGTTAGTTGCCTTGTAGCTTCTTACAAACAAGTGAGTATTGTCTAGCATAAATTCCTTGCTTTGATCTTTAGCAATAGGGAAGATTTCACCTTTATGCATAATTGTGAAATTAGTTAATTTCACTTCAACATTATTTATTGCCCTATTATCCTCTACTGGATTACCTTCAACTGTAATATAATTCTCAATTGCAGCTTCATTTAACATATTCCAAGCTTCTGAAGTGAGTTGATTTTTAGATCCTATGCATTGGATAATGCCCGAAGCGTCACGTAAAATGACAAAGATTTTATCTTTCATTTTACGGATTCGATAGACCCACCCACGAAGTTTGATAGTTTCTTCGCTAGGTGTAACTTTACTTGCGTAGATGAAAGTTTGTTTGGGCATGAATCAGCAGTTGTATGCAACTTTAAAAAGTTTTGAGGTTATTAACTTAATTTGGATAAGAGTTAAAATTAAATACTTCTTCTCTTTTGTTATTTGTGGAATGCAATGTGTAGACTCTTCCTCAATATCGGACAAACTGTTTCTGAAAATGTTTTTGAAGAGTATATTGTATCGTGTTCAGATTATGTGGGTGGAGTGAAACTAGATGTTCACGAGAGAAATGAAACCAAACTAGAACAACACAAAGATGGGTATGGGTATGCTTTTGTAAAAGATGATCATTTCGAGCTAAGAAGATTTCGCGAACCAATCTTTGAAAGGAATCCTTCCAAAGAACTGATGAAATTAAAAACAGATGTACTCTTCACACACGCTAGACAAGCCTCACCTAGGATAGAAGTCAAACTCAAAAATAATCATCCTTTCTATTGGTATAATGGGGACGAATATGTTTTTGGTCATAATGGTACCATAAAGAGTCAAATTAAGAACTATGATGATCGAAAATTTTTCCTTAGAGGAACAACTGATTCTGAAAAATATTTTTACTCACTACTTACTGAAATGGGTAAAAATGAGTGGAAACTTAGTAGACATATTATTGATGATGTCCTCGAATATTGGGATTATACTGCTGCAAATTTCATCTTGGTTTCTCCTAAAAAAGCCTGGGTGGGTGTATATTACAGAAAAGATCCGCTTTATTTTACAATGAAACTCTATAAGACTGAAGACTCAATAGTAGTTAGTTCAAGTGCTTTACCTTCACTAGGGTCACCAACAGAGAGATTAAGAAATGGAGCATTAATTGAAATCGATGTAGAAAGCAATAATTATTATTATCTCAGCGAATTCAGAATTTAGTAGGGAAAGAATTAATGGTGTCAAATTCTTTAAAACCTGAAGAGAAACAATCAGTTTCTTCAAAGAAGGATAAGAGTTTCAGCTATAGAGTTCGTGTTTTTTCGATGCTGTACTTAGCACATCATCCTGCTTGTGATAAATTTGACAATCATATTTTTAGAATTGGATCCTTATTCTTATGTGTAGGCTGTACTAGCGTCTTTCTAGCATTTATTTCTTATACAATAGTATTTTTTTCTATGTTGACTTTCTTCACAAGCTTTCCTTATGTTAATGGAATATTTGCAGCTTTTGGGGTAACAATGGCATTAATACAAGTTTTTCTAAAACCAAACAACAAATTGATTAAAGTTCTTTTTAGATTTAGTTTGGGTTTAGGTTTAGGCGCATACACTGCATTAATTGTTCAGGTTTCAAATCTGTCCTCTCAAATAGGTAATTTTACAATTTTAATACAGTTCGCACTTTTTCTTCTATTGATACCTGGCGTATTCCTTTACAATGTACTCAGAGGAGATTCACCTTATCTAGAATGTACAGAGTGTTCTATTAAATTCATGGAACCTTCTTGTGATTTTAATACTGTAACTTTGGAAGAGAAATAAGTTTTTGTCAATGAATTCCCGATTGTCTATTTAATTTCAGCATTGACTCCTGTCAATATCCAAAAGTGAATACTCCTTCCAATAAGGTCCAGAAGAAATTTGTGAAGTGTAAGACACAGAAAAAGCAGCTTAACATTCTTAGAGATTATTTGTCTCTTCTGCATTACTGTGTCTTTTTAAAGCACCTCCCTTCTTGGAAACGTCTCCTACCAATAAGGAGACCTTAACATCAAGGTTAAAATCTTTGAAATCAGATAGATATATTTGTTAAAAACATATTATTAAGCTGAAATGAAGAAAAACAAAAATGAGAAAGAACAACTAAAATTCTTTCTTCTTCTTTCTTATCACTGCAGGTATTATTAACATCAGAACGAAGGAAACAATCATAATGAGATTCGATGTGT
>JAUWEG010000014.1 GCA_030608385.1 Candidatus Heimdallarchaeota archaeon | reverse complement strand
GTATCAATTGAGAAGTAATAATAATAACCTATCCACCACCCACCTATACCATCTCTTGCAACTAGCACAAGACCAACCATACTAGCAATCATAGTGCCTACATAAAGAGCTGGTCTTGCATATTCTGGGACTTCCTTTTCTGAAGACATAATCAAATATTGCTCCAGACTAGTTTAAAAATTTATTTGGAGGACAAAAATATCAAACATACCAAACTTTAAGGGGAATAATTAGAGAGTAAACGAAAGTTTTATTAAAAAACTGATTGAAAGAAAAACGAAAAGGGCCTGTGGCTCAGTTAGGTAGAGCAGCGGACTCTTAAACAAGGAAACTTGTAGAGATATCCGTCGGTCGCTGGTTCAAATCCGGCCAGGCTCGCCACACTTTTCTTTTTATCTTCCTCTTAAGAGCATCTTTTTCTTTGTTTTCTCGTATTCTTCATCTACTAATTTGTCATAGTCTCTATCAATTGGTTCTGATTTTCGTGTCTTTTTCCTATTTTTGTATCTCTGAATTCTCATTTGGATATGTTCTTTTCTCATCCCATACATAGTCCATGTAGATAATGTAACTATGTATATCAATAATACAATACCTAGTATTAGATTGCTGTATATTTTTTCTATTGGTTCCAGGTTCTCGTCTAATGGGTACTTATCTATGACATCTGACCCTTCTATCTCGTATTTATATGAAAACCCATTTGTTTTGAAGTCATTCCAATAGTTCCCTTCTTTAGCAGCTTCATCATACCATTGATTTTCATTGCGAGAGGAACTATCGTAAGCTTGGCTTTTTCCTTCTAAATTGTTTGAAATGAATTTATTATGATGAATTAGATTGTAATCTGACCGATCTAGATAAACCCCATTTCTCTGATTTTCAAGCATCAGATTAAATGTTACATTACATAAGCCCATATAATAGGCTCTTATACCAAAAGTATTGTTTCTAAAATAATTACCTTCTATATTTGATTTATAGATAGAATACAGTCTTAGCCCTTCATCTAAATTGTTAGTTAGGTTGTTATCTATTATTTGTGCAAAATCACAGTATGATAGCCTGATACCAGACCAGAAATTATAGGAACAGTTATTCCCTTCTATCAATGTAAATTCAGAACTAGAAACGTAAATTCCATAATTATTTTGCGAACAGGTGTTATTCAGGATTTTACAGTAATCACTGTTTCTAATTTCAATACCATGACTAAAGTAATCTACTTTATGGCTGAAACTAAAACAATTTCGAACAACCGAGGTGTTTGGTGCTGTATCTCTTATCCTAATACCACTTATATTAGCAGCTACATACCCATTCTGAACTATAAAATGTTTTGAAGTCCCTTGAATATTAATCCCAAATTCAGATGTGGTTTCAATATCAAAAGATTCTACCACATACGGGGATTCTTCACTACCATTACCTGAAAATCCATATGAAATAAAATCGCCATCACTTGTAATGTTGATGGGGTTTGTATAGAGAGGAGAATCTATTGTAATAGGCTTAGAAAATGTTCTCCTTTCAACGTAATTTTCTGGTTGCAAACTAAACACATGAGGAAAAATTCCTGAGAAAACTAAAAACAATATTACAAATCTCAGTTTTATTTGACACACTTTTCTCTACTCTTGATACTATCAATCATTAAGTAAAAAAAATTAGATATTTAACTTTTATTGATTCTAATTCTCTATTCTTAATTGTTCAGCATAATCTCTCTCCCACTCTTTTATAAGATGTTTCTCCCAAGTATCTGTGTCTATTAATATCTTGATTATTTCCTCAAAATGCTTTTTCTCTTCAAAAATCTGAAAAGCTTCATCTATTTCAATTCCTTGCTTGTAAAGCCAATCATTACATAGATCGGCTACAAATTCTGCAAACCTTCTATAAACTGCACGATATTCTTTCTTCTGAGATATAACTACAGTGAACGCTTTCTCAATTTTTTGAACATAAATAATTATATTCTCGCTCTCAAGTAGTTTTAGTTCCCCTAATCCAATTGATTTACCTAAATCTAGAACAGCTGACATAAAGGCAGTTATGAGTGTTGCATCATAGGGTAAAGATAAAGTCAGCATAAGAAAAACAGGCTGTCCTGATTCTAAGGTTATTAGCATATCTACATCTTGTATAAGTAGTGGTTTTTCTAAGTCATCTTCAACTTCAACAATTACCGCTTTATTTTTCTTTGAGTTGATTGTTCGTCTATTGATGATCAAATTCAGATTTCGCATGAAATAGTAAATTCCTTCCCTTTCCTTCTCTAGAAATTCATCATCTTCAATCCATGGACTACTTTCATTGATTATCTCTAAAGGTTGAAAATTTTCTTGAAAATTCTTCTTTATTCTACTTACTAAGGATTCGTAAGTTCCTTTCTCCTTTACAATAGTAAGAATATAGTCCCCTTTTGCTTCACAAACAATCTCGTTATCACCAAATTCAATCAGTTTAGGAGACTTTTCACCAAATTCACCGATAATTGACGTTACTGCAGTAATATAGCTGATTACTTCTACATTCTTCTCCTCTGATGCCCATTGGGAATCATAGATTCTATAGTATCTACATGAACCTGAAGTTTTCAGTACAAGAACTGCTTTAACCAACCTAAATCACACTAAACTAATATATCGGTAATTGAGTATACCTTCAACAGATAGAAATAAGTCTTAAAAGCTTTCTTTAAGGGAAAAAGATAATGAAATATACTTCACTGGGCATTCAAATACTGTACTCTAAAGCCGAGAACATTTTAAGTATTCTTAGAAAACATCGAATCATTAACGTAGATTTAGAATTTATCAGAAAGGATAAAACTATAGTAATCCCAGTTAACACTACTGATGATAAACTCAGAAGTATACTAGAATCTGCAACTATAGATTTTGATTTCAGTATTGATGTTTTTGCTTTTATTGAAAAGGTAAAACAGCCCAAGAATTTATTTGAAGTCGTTAAAGATTCCATCCCCAGAAATCTGCAAGAGCATATTCCTAAAGCATATGATATTATTGGAGATATTGTTATTATTGATATTCCAGAAGAAATTCTAACTTATAAATCTGAATTTGGTAAAGCTTTTCTTTCTTTATTTCCTTCTATAAAAACTGTTTATAGAAAAGCTTCAGCAGTCTCAGGTGAATTGAGAATAAGAGAGATTGAATATCTTTCTGGAGAAAAAAAATGTGAAACTATTCACTCTGAACATGGAATAAAGATAGCTGTTAATGTGTGTGAAGCATATTTTAGTCCTCGACTAGGACATGAACATAAGAGAGTTGCAGATCAGAGTAAAGAAGGAGAAGTCATCATTGATCTTTTTTCGGGAGTAGGTTCTTTTCCATTACACATTACTAAACGCAAGAAAATAACTGTACATGCAATTGATATAAATAAAGAAGCATTGAAGTGTTTAGGAAAATCAATTAAGATTAACAATCTTATAGGGGTGATAATACCAACACAAGGTGATTGCAGACGAGTAGCAGACACATTACCCAAAGCTGATAGAATTATAATGAATCTACCAGGCAAAGCTCAAGAATATATTGATGTGATATGTAAAATTGCAAAACCTAGTAGTATTATCTACTTCTACCAATTTGTTTCATCTTCAAGTCCCTTTGAGGAAATGAAGGAGATGTTAAAAGAGAAACTAAAAGAACAGAATTGGATAATAAATGAGATTATAAGTTTTGAAAAGATAAGAGAGAGCGCCCCAAGGGAGATTCATGCTTGCTTAGAAGCATCAATTACTCCTCAACATAAATAGTAACTTTAAGCTGAGAATCAGAATTTTTTAGCTTTTCAATAATATCCTTTGAAATATTGCAAGCTGCTTTATTAGCTTTGATGGCTAAAGTCTTGGGGCAAGTATACGCGCTTTTTCTTACAATGATTGCCCTAGAATCAGATAATTGTAAATTTGGATTACCATGTCCTAATATTTCTTCAATATTCTCCCCTATTTGAAGGACGATTTTGATTTGGCTATTTTCTCTTCTTATTTTATCTTTGAATTCTTCTGGCAGATTCTTCAGACTAAGAGATGAATTTACTCCAACAATGCAATCTCCCTTAAGTGATACAAATGAATCAGTAGTGAATTCCATAGTGGATTTATGAGTAGAGATGATATTCTTGTGACCACGACAAGTAAAAAATACAGGATTCATTAGGAGAGATTCAGAAGATTACTTAACAAAATTTCGCTTGAGGTGAAAATCAAATAAAAACAACATTGTTTCTGCAAATAATTTAAATTACACCATCTTTTAATTAGATAACGTTATAATTATATATGCTCAAATCTGTCGTAGGTAGACATCTATGTCCCAAGAATTAACTTTAGAAAAAGCCTTTGAATGGTTTAATAGTCGAGTATCTTCATCTTTTTCTAGTTACAGAAATAGTGCATCAAAACAAATTAGATCTATTAACGATAAAGTTGAGGAATTAAAAAGTTCTGCACATCGTTTTGATTACTCTGATATAAAAGATCCTGATGTTTACCAAAATTATGCTACAACGATTTATATCAAAACCAACGAGTTATTTGACGATTTAGAAATTCCTGAAAACATCACATATAATAACCTTGAAAATTTTGTAACTGTTATAAAAAATAAAGTAAATTCGTACTTGAGTTTTCTTTCAAAGTACTTATCTTGGTTGAAAAGAGATAGATCTTACAAAGATAAAGTCAAAAGCTTGGATAGAGCTCTTACAAGACTTAAAGAAGAAATACATCATTTTGAAGCAAAAACTATGGCAAACTATTCAGAGATTATTCCAAAAGAGAAGGTGCTAGATGACATTGAAAATCTTACTCATTTAGTTCAAAGGAGCAATGAACTAGAAGAGGTAATAATCTCACATGCAAATGAAGTAGAGAAGTTAACTAAGGAAATTGACAAGCAAAAGGAAAAACTAAATGAATTGAAGAATCATCCAGGTTTCATCCAAAGAGAAAATAACTTAAAGGAACTAGAACACATAGAAATTTCAATTTCCAATAAAGTTTCTGAAATTAAAAAACTCTGCAATAAGGTGCTTAGGGCAGCAGATAATAAGAAAATAAGTTTGGATAATTATGATAAAGAAGTAATGAAGGGTTTGATAAAAGATCCTTTAAGTCTTTTCATTAAAGAATCAGAAGGATATCGAGGAATTAAAGCAGCTCTTCAGACTCTAAAAGAAATAAGCCTTGACCCTTCAATTCAGATGAAGAAAGAAAAACTTCAAAGAGCATTTGATAATATTGATGAAATAGTTAATAATGAGCTGTTAGAAAATCAGAAGAGAGCTCAATTTATTATAAAACAAAATGAAGCTATAGATCACAAATTTGAGGATATGCAACTATTTGTTAAAATAAAGAAATTTGAACAAGAGATAGATAATCTTACAATTGATAGAAACCGTATAACTCTCTCACTTAGAAGAGAAAAAGAAGAAATTAATGATAAAATTGCATCTATTTCTAAATCTATTGAGGAGAGAATTGTTGAGTTCACTGGTAAGGAAATGAAACTGGTATTCTAAAATTGTGCATTTAACTCTCTATAGATTGTTTTTCCTTATGTTAGAAATCTTAATTATTGTGATTATTTTTACAAGAAAAAAATATTGTGTCAATCTTATAGAATGTAGCTAACTAATATGCTTGAAAAAATACTGTGTATCAGAAAAATTATGAAACAACCTCTGACAACAAAAGAGATGCGAGAATATGTTTTACAAAAAAAAGAAAAACTAATAGAACCTTAATCTAGAACATTCTCTTGCCCAACCAAATAAGTTTAAAAACAATGTTGAGATAAACGTACAAGTAATAGCTGAATTTATAAGGTAAAGCTAAGCAAACAAAAAGCAGGTATCACAGATGGCTTTTGGAATAACGTTCGAAAATAAAACAAATGAATTAAAGACTACATTAAGTGATCTGAAAATTAAAGTTCCTGAAATTGAGAGTGCAGCAATTGTATCTATAGAAGGGTTACCTATTGCTTCAGTGCTACCACAAGAAATTGAAGAAGCACGTTTAGCTGCAATGACTGCCGCAATGCTTTCTTTAGGGGAAAGGGTAGCTCAGGAGATGCAAAGGGGAGAATTAGAAAAAATCTTCATTGAAGGTGCCTACGGATACATTATTACTTTAGCTGCTGGACAAAATGCTGTTTTAACTGTTTCAGCTAGAAAGGAAGCAAAATTAGGTTTAGTTTTTCTGGATATGGCTAGAGCAGCTCAAGAAGTTGAGCGACAACTTAACTGATTTTACTTCTCTCCATTTTATTCCATTCAATACGAACCAATATTAAAAAAATTTTACAACAAAAACTAGTGTCATCTTACGAAAAACCTTTAAAAACTATCACTTTTCAGAATTTGAGCTGAACAAATGGGAGATTTAACTAACGAACAATTTGCAGGCGATGAATTAGTAGTAAAGCTAAGTAAATTAGAGGAAAACATTACTATTCTTAAGAATCAAAGAAATGAATTTAACCAGCTCACAAAAGATTCTCTTGGATTAAGAAATGAAATTAATGAAGAGATTCATCAATTATTAGAAAAAGCTAAAGAATTTACAGTTAAACGTGATGATTTAAACACTCAAGTTAAACAATTAAAGCTAAAACGAAAAGAATTGTATGAAGATTTACAGGTTAATAAGAAGGCTCTAGAAGAAATTGTTGAGAAAGAGAAACTCCTAGAAAAAGGGGATGTTCAAAAAAAAAGAAGAAGTATGAGCAATCTTAGCAGCAAGATAGACAAATTGGAATGGGATTTGCAAACAAGTGTTCTGAAACCTGAAGAAGAGAAAGAGATGATTCAGATTTTGGAAAAACTCTCTGAAAATCTAAATAGATTAGCAGAAGAAGTTCATATTACAACTCATCAAACTGAATTATGGAGAAAAATTTCATCCTCCCAAAAACAAATCAATCAATTACATTCTAAAATAGTTGATTATGCAAAAGAATCCCAAATTTATCACAATTTAATGAATCAACAGTTTCAACAAGTTAATGCTTTAAGAAAAAAAGCAAATGACTATCACAAGGATTTCTTGAAAAACAAGAAAAAAGCGGATAATTATCATAAAGATTTTCTTTCAAAGGTTACAGAAAAAAATGAGCTAAAGAAGCAACTTAAGGAAGCTCAAAATGATCACAGAAAAAAGATTAGAGAAAGAATCAAATCTAATATACAAAAAAGTGTTGATAAAGCATTCAAGAAATATGAAAATGGAGAAAATCTATCTCTTGATGAGTTTAGATTGTTAGTAGAAAATGGAATGATCTAAAATAGACAATCTTGTATCCATTAGGTTAATTTTAGAAAAACTAACTAAAAAAAGGGTTAATAAAGTGGTATTCCTAAAATTATTCATAATCATTTGAAAATGTGAAAAATCTCAAGTAGGTTTATTTTATGCGATTACTGACACCCAAATTCATCTACAAAATATATGCGAGAAGACTTTCTGCTGAAATAAAAAACAAACCTATTCCAAAACATATTGGAATAATCTTAGATGGAAATAGAAGAGCTAGTAAAATGATGGGTATTGATTATAAAACAGGTTATGAACTTGGTGCTGAAAAACTCGAAGAGGTTCTTAATTGGTGCTGGGAATTAGAAGTTAAGGTAATTACTTGTTGGGTATTCTCAACTGAAAATTTTTCGCGACCTAAGAAACAAGTAGAAGCCATTATGAAACTTGCTGTTGAAAATTTGAGAAGAATCAGAGAGGACAAACGTATAGCTAAAAATAAAGTAAAAGTGAATGTTTTAGGAAGATTAAACCTACTACCTAAAAATGTACAAGAAGAGATAAAATTAACAGAAGAAGCAACCAAAACTCATGATAAATATGTTCTCAATCTCTGTATGGCTTATGGAGGTCGTGCAGAAATTGTAGACGCATTGAAACAGATATTAGATAAAATGAAAGAGGGGAGCATTAGCATTGATGATGTTAATGAAGAATTAATTAGTAATCATTTATACACTGATGGTATTTCAGATCCAGATTTAATCATTAGAACCTCGGGAGAAGAAAGATTGTCAGGTTTTCTTTTATGGCAATCAGCATTTTCTGAATATTATTTTGCAGAGGTTCATTGGCCACTTTTTAGAAAAATAGATTTGTGGAGAGCAATCAGAACATTTCAAAGAAGACAGAGAAGATATGGAACTTAATCTTACTCTGGTTTTATTCGTAGAAATCATCTCTTTGACCCCAATCTCTCTCTAACAACGCGATTAGTGTGTCAATGTTGTGACCTGTATTTGAACTAATGGGGAGTAATTCACCAGTAGATTTAAACTGCTGTAAAATGTCTATGATGCTCATACCTAGTTGTTGAGATAAGGAAACATTGCCACTTCTCTGTAAATCAGTAACTAATGATTCTGGAGAATCAATCCAGTTATCTAGATTTTCCATTTGAACTTTTTCAATTATATCAGACTTTGATATAGCCGTTATTTGAGGTAAAGCCAATTGAAATGCAACTGAAACACTGAGTAATAAGATACTGGAAAATCCTTCTGGTCTTAAGGCAAGAGAAGGATCAATTAAAAAAATAGAAGCTGGTTGACTACCTTCAGCTATAACAGAGGAAACTAACCTTCCACTACTTCGGTAAGCAAATAACTCAATTTGACCCGGTGTATCTATAAGTAAGTATTCAGGTTTAATATAATCAATCTCATCTCGTATAGTGTCAATTTTTGTTGCAATAAGGTCCATACTGGCAATCATAGCACCATTTGGTCCCAAATCTAGTTTATCCATCAAGTTATCTATATTCACAATGTCTCTTGCATCTATATCAGGATTGTAGGGTAATCGTCTAACTCCTGCATCAAGATTAAGTGTAATAACATCTAATTTTTTTTCGTTAAACCAATCAAGAAGTGTTCTTGTTAAAACTGTTTTTCCGCTACCAGCGGTACCTAACAGAAAAATTGTATAATATCTTTTTGCCATTTTATCTATTCCTCCAAATCCATTACTCTAGCCTCAGGAAAATTGTTTTCAAAACATTCTCTTAGTTTCTTTATCGCTGTCTTGACCTGGGTTTTAGCTATATCGCCAACTCCTGATATATGAATGACAATTCCTTGTTTATCCTTATAAGCAGGATGAGATTTTATGTATAGATCCTCAAATTCATCCTTTAGTTCCTTAATAAAGGGAGAAAGTTGACTCTCTACACAACCAAAAATCTGAAACTTATTCTCGAATAATTCACTTCGATTCAATTCCTGTAACTGAGGAATGACATGTCTATTCATAATATCTTTCATCTCAGTTGGTACCCCTGGTAAACAATAGATACTCATTTCTTTATACTTGAAATAGCATCCAGGAGCACTTCCGACATCATTATCAAAAGCTATTGCTTTAACTGGAAGATAAGCCATCTTCATTCTATCCTCAGTTAGAGATAGGTTTCTCAATTCATAAAAATCCTTTATTTGTTTAAGAGCTTTAGAATTTTTTACCAATTCAATACTTGTCGCCTTTGAAAGAACCTCTAATTGGATATCATCATATGTTGGACCAAGACCTCCTGATACAATAATAATATTAGGCTTTCTTTCGAATAATTCAAGAAAGAATTCCACTGCTAATTGCAAATCATCTCGTATGCAAGTAACTCTTCTAACTTCTATTCCTAGCCTTGTAATATTTTCACCGATGAACGTAGCATTTGTATTGGTAGTTACACCTATTAATAGTTCATTTCCTAAACAAACAATTTCAGCTGTTGGTAAATCCATCAAGAATCCCTACTAACTATCTCGATTTACAGCTTTTTTTGCAATTTCAAGGAGATAGTGCTTATGTTTCTGATCTAGTGCTGGTTCAGCTTTCTCTAGATACTGCAGACTTAATTTATATAATTCATCAGCTTTGTTTTTTGAGTATTTCAGAGCACCTGTAGTTCTGAAAATCCCTCTGACAGATTCTATATTATCATTACTAGCATTTCTATTTCCTACTATTCCTTCCAGAGTTTTTCTTTCTGAATCATCCGCAAATTCAAGAGCTTTAATTAGTAATAGAGTTTTCTTCCCCTCTTTGATATCACTATCAATGGGTTTTCCAGTTTTTTTAGCATTTCCAAATGATCCGATTATATCATCCACAATTTGGAATGCTATTCCTGAATTTTTACCAAAAAATCCCAGATTATCTATTTGAGATTCTGTAGCATTTGCTAAGATTGCACCCATCTTGGTAGCTGCATTAAACAATGCAGCTGTTTTGCCTTTAACCATTGTTAAATAATCTTTTTCTGATACATTGAATCTTCCCATGAGGTCGGTTTCTATTATAACTCCACGAACTACTTTAAAGAATCCTTCATTAAATTCTAAAGATGCTTTCAAAACCGTTTCTGGAGGGAATTCATTGACATGAATGGCCTTATAAGCCATATTATAGGCAAAGTCGCCGCCCAATATACCCATTGAAACACCAAAATCTTCGTGGTTCTGGATGGTATCACTATGATTCTGTTTAGAATATAGAGCTAGAACTTTGTGAAAGGCTTTTTTACCTCTTCTAGTTTCAGCATTGTCCATGATATCATCATGTATAAGGCTTGCATTATGTAACAACTCAAGAGAAAGAGCAACTTTTATTATTCCATTTTCATTTATATCTGGATTAACTGCTAATCCTGATGTAACCATTAGAATTGGTCTAACTCTCTTTCCACCGGAGAAAAGAAACCGTTCTATCTCATCATAGTAAAATTGTAAAAATTCGTTTTTATCTATTGCTTTAGTATTTTTGTACATGAATTCTTTTAATGAAGCATCAATTTGTTTCACCAAATTAGCATAATAAGAAAGAAACATAATTATCGTCCTAGAGTCTGTCTGATTACAGAAAGAGTGCTACTATTAAATTTTTGTTCTTTGTGTTAGTATAGATATCAAGCACAAAATATTTGAAATACCAAAAAAAGAGTTTATTTGAATAAGATGGTTGACACAACAAATTTTCAAGATAGTGCAACAAAAATAGAGGAAAGACTTCTAAAAAATGACATTAGAAGAGAAGAATTGCTTAAATTATCAAGAATAATAATTAAATATTCTGGGCAAAGTATAGAGAATTTTCACCGAGGTAAAATACTTCAAGCTAAAGAAAAGTTGGAAGAAGCAAAAAATGAATTGTCCAGAGTTAACAAGATACTGAAAGAAAATCCAGTGCCTTATAACATTGGTATCATTGGTGTAGCTATGCAGGAGTACACAGAAGCTCGATTATTTTATGATTTGATAGAAAATAAGAAATTTACTCCTATAGAGGATCTTGAAGTTACAGATTCATCGTATTTATTAGGTATAGCAGATCTCATAGGTGAGCTTAGAAGGTTTATTTTAGAAAACCTAGTAGAAGGAGATATTGATACTGCAAAATACTTCTATGGCATAATGAAAGAACTATATGGGACTTATCTGCAAATTGAATTTGGTAAGAATCTTATACCAGAATTACGAAGAAAAAAGGATACAGCACGAGTACTAGTTGAGCGAACATTATCAGACCTCTTCGTTGCACAACAAAGCAGAAACTTAGAAAAGAGATTGGATGAAAAGAGCAAAGATTAATCTTTGTCTAATACGATACAAATTACTCCAACATCCATAAGGTTAGTTCCAGTATAACCAGTTATGAGTTCTCCTCCATATTTTTTGAAGAAAAAGTTGGTATCATTTTCAGCTAATGTTTTTTCCGCTTCTTTTTCTTTTTCTTTATCTGAGATTGTAAATGGACCAACTATAGCCCCAGCTGCACTAGAATTTCCATCAATACCATCAGTTCCTAAACTAAGAAAATAGATCGCTTCAGTATCTTTGGTAGATAAGGCAAAAGACATTGCCAATTCCTGATTTCTTCCCCCTCTACCTCTTAACGAAGATAACTTTACAGTAGTCTCACCTCCAAACAGTAAATATTGAATGGTTTTTCTTTTTTCTTCTTCTAAATTTGCTAAAAATGTACCTGCTATACTAGCAAATTTCACTCCCATTTCTTTTGCTTCACCTTGGATTCTGTGATCGATAATTTCTGAAATTGCATTAAGCTTAAGTTTTGTGTTCAACAGTTCAAGAAGACCAAGATTATCTCCAACAAGATAGTTTTTCACATGAGAAAAATCTGCTAAATCAGAAGAATTTTCCTTTAATGAGCTATTTAATCCTCTTTTCAATATTTTTCTGACTGGGTCTGAAAGAGAAGAATTAAGAGAATACTTCTCAAAAACATCAGCACAATCTCTCCAGGTTGTATTATCAGTAACAGTTGGACCAGAAGCTATGGTTGAAAGATCATTACCTACAACATCAGAAATAACTAATGTTACCATTGAGGCATCTGATAATGCAGCGAGCTTACCGCCTTTAATTTTTGAATAATGTTTTCTTATTGTGTTAAGCTCAGAAATGGAAGCACCACATGATAACAAAATTTCCACTAATTTTGAGTATTCTTCAAGAGATAAACCAAAATCAGGATATTCAAGAAGTGCACTACCACCACCAGAAATAAGGAATATACACAGGTCTTTAGAGGTACTTTCTTTCAGTAAAGAAATAACTTCTTCAGCTGCATCAAGACTATTTTGATCTGGTTTAGGGTGACCAGTTTTATGAAAATGAAAATTATCGAGATCAGGCAAATCTGATATTTGATCATCGGGTGATATGAGAATAATACGAGAAAAAGACCTTGTAAAACGTTCTAAAAACCATTTAGACATGGTTTGAGAAGCTTTTCCAAAAGAAATCAAGTAAAAGTTCTCATAGGAATTTAAATCGTAACTGTCATCTTTTATTACTAATTTATCATCGCTGAATGAAATGAGTGAAGACAATAAATTTCTTGGTTGCGCTTGTTCAAGAATAAATTCTACAATATCTACTAAGGATTTTAATATCTTTTCCTCAGAGAAGTTCCTCGATAGTTTAACTATTGAAGATCTATTCTTGACAAACATACAATTTGATTAAGTCTAGAAATTTTAAGAAGGTTTCTAAGTTATTGTGACAACTTGTTAGATAGCTCATTCTCGATAATTGTGTTTTATTATTTCTTGAACAATCTTAGATGTTGATTTTCCCGAAACATGTTTTTGAAGTCTGATAATTTTTACATGGGGATGGCCCCTCGCGGATATAGCTTTGTAAAGATCTTTTTCATCATGTTTCTGATCATATCCCAATGCGATTATATCTGGATTTACAATATCAATCATCTTCATATAGTCAGTTTCATCCCCCACTAATGCGGCATCAACGCCTTTTACATACTCAACTATTTCAACTCTATCTTTTTGAGAATTTGTTGGAGGGTGGTTCTTTAATTTCTCAACGTTTTTATCAGTTGCTACAATTACTACAAGAACATCTCCTAAGAGCTTAGATTGATTAAATGTAAAGAGATGCCCAACATGAAGTATGTCAAAAGTCCCACCTGTTAAAATTACGGAAATTTGCTTACGTCCTAGTTCTGTTAAATGATAATTGTTTTGATAATCAACTTCTATCGACCCCTTTTCAATTAAAGATTCAACAGAAGCATTTACATATTCTATAGAAAACCCTAATTGTCGTGAGACACTAGTTAGAGAACTTTTGATATTTTTTAGGGAATTTATATAGACTTGTTTGATTACAAGTTTATCTTCTATACTGGACATACTTAACCATGCTCGTTTTGTTCTAGTGAAAACTTAATAATTATTTCATCACCATCTTCGAGATTCATTGTATCTCTAATACATACATCACTTATGATTTCAAGAATGTTATCGCCATGGTGAGTTCTCCTAGGTTTAATTCCTGCAGCTTTAGCATTAAGCTCGATAACTTCAAGTGGATAGCATAAAACATCCCCAAATTCTCGCTCTTCACCTTCAAACCCAGTAATAATCGTTGGCCAAGAACCTCTAATCAAATCCAATCTATCCTTATCAGCAGCATCTATTCTAACATTTAATGTTCCATGATAAGGTGTGAAACCTAATTTAATTTTGAATGATTTAAGATACGCTGGTCGAGAAATGTAATATTTTCCCTGCCCTGTACCTGTTACTATTTTTCCTTTAAGTGTAACAAAAGATAAATCTGGATGAAGTGCTTTTTCAAGTTCAAAACGAAGTTGTTCAAGAATCGAAATGCCAATGTGGGTTAGTTTAACCAAAGAACCTTTAGGTGTAGATTTCCAAGTCACAATCTTCTTCTTATCAAGCTCTTGTAAACATCTTGATGCAGTTTGTTGAGAGATGGAAAAGTAGTTAGCTAGTTGGGTAGTAGTTACTTCTATTACTTTCTCCGCGGCCCTTCTCTGAGCTAAATAAATTAAAATAGCTATTTCTCTAAAAATAGAGTTTTTAGTTGAAAGATCAAGTATATTCACACTCTCTCTGCTTTCTCCACTGCTTTTCACACTAACACCTCATCTGAGTTGTTATACGTAAAAAAATAGGGATACTTAAATTTTTCAATACGTCATTCAAAAATGAGTAACAAAATTTGATTCAGTTAATATTTTATATTGTTACTCTTAACCAAAGTTATGGCTCTTGAACAAACAATAATTGAAGAATGGGAAAGAGTAAGAGCTCCAAGTGCACCAGAACTAGCAGAAGTTAAGCTAAAACTCAAAGAAACTGCATTTCTAGTTTTGGATATCCAAAATAATAACTGCAATGAAGATAGAAGATTAAGGTGTTTGAAGAGATTGCATCATGTTCAGTTAATTTTGGAGAAAGCTAGAAATAGTGAAATGTTGATTATTTATAGTTTAACAAGTGCAGCATCAAGAAATGATATCCGAAGAGAAATCTTTCCAAAAAAAGATGAAATCATTATAAAATCAGGTGTTGATAAATTCTATAATACGGAATTAGAAGGTATTCTCAAAAGCAAAAGAATTAAAACGGTCATTATAGTTGGAACCTCTGCAAACGGTGCAGTTCTGCATACTACTACAGGAGCAGCTGTAAGAGGGTTAGAAATTATAGTCCCTGTAGATGCTATATCGTCAACCTATCCTTATGAAGAACAATATGCTGTCTGGCATTTAATGAATGCGCCAGGAACAAGAAGAAGGGTAATATTAACTAAGGCAAGTATGATTAACTTTGTTTAAACTTAATTAGTGCAAAACGATGAAAACTATAATAACATTATCTAAAATTCAAAGAAGAGAGATACCAGAGAGATTCAGAAGAGACGATAATAGGTTCTCTGAAACACTTGTAGAGCATTTCCTTGAAGAGTATACAAGAAAGGGAGATATTGTATTAGATATATTTGCAGGGTTAGGAACAACTCTTTTTGTAGCAGAAGATATGGAAAGAATTCCGTATGGGATAGAGTATGATGAACAAAGATGTAATTACATTAGAGAGAATCTGGAACATAAAGAAAATATACTTCATGGAGATGCGTTGAAATTATTTGAATATAACATTCCAAAATGTGATTTTTGTTTAACATCCCCACCGTATATGCCTAAAGATGATATTGAAAATCCTTTCACAGCTTATTCAACACAAGGAAGCTACAAACAGTATTTACAGGATTATGGGAAAATCTACAAACAAGTAAAGCAAATAATGAAACCAGGTACAACTATTGTTGTAGAAGTCTCGAATTTAAAAAACCATGGTGAGGTTACAACTCTGGCTTGGGATGTATCAAAAGAAATCTCTAAAGTCTTGCATTTTGAAGGAGAAATAGTAATAAAATGGGAAAATGTAAATACAGAAACGAATGATGGGATATATGGATACGGATATGATCATAGTTATTGTCTGGTTTTCCGAAACAAATAGATGTTGAACGAAAGTTTTATTAAAAGAATATCATCAAAAGAAAACGTATGGGCTAGTAGCTCAGCTAGGTAGAGCAGCAGGCTTTTAACCTGACGGCCAGGAGTTCAAATCTCCTCTAGCTCACCATTTTGTATCCTTTTACGAATCCTTTTAACAAAATCATTGTTCATTCTAGTTAATGAAAAGGGCAATTTTAAAACATGCTTTAAATCAATTAAACAAGAAAACAAGCACTATTTCATTTCAAGTAATAAATAAATTACCTGAACCTGTTCAACGATATCTTCGACTTGTTTTAACTGAGGGGATTGTACCTACTTTCTATGCAGAAATGCATCATGGAGGAGAGTTTAAAACTGATCAAAATAAACCTTGGTTTGAAATTAAAGGCCATTATCACTATTTGGTAGACAAACCTGCTTTTTATTGGAAAGGAAAAATTAAACCCTTACCAATTCTTTCTATTTCAGCTAGAGATTATTATTATGAGGGAAAAGGACAAATTAAGGTGAAACTTAATTCTTTCATTCCAATTGCTAAAAGTTCAGGAAACGAGGTAGACCAAGCATCACTTCTGAGATTTCTTTCTGAATTACCAATGTTCCCTTCTGTCTTTTTAACTGCTAACTATTTGAAATGGGAGGAAATTGATTCCACTTCTGCTCGAATTTTCATTGAAGATAAAGGAATCAAAGTAGATGGTGTTTTTACTTTTAACGAGAAGGGTGAGATTACCAGATTTGAGAGTGTTAGAGCTAGAATAACCAAATCAGGGATTTCTTTTGATAAATGGGGTGGGTGTTATGAAGATTATAAGAAATTTGGAAACTTCTTAATTCCTACAAATTTCTTAGGTGTTTGGTATCTTCCAGAAGGAGACTTTGAGTATGTTAAATTCAAAATTAATTCAATTAAGTTTAATAATCCTTAAACTCTTTTTTTGAATTTCTTTAAGCATATGGTCAATCATTGGATTCAGAATACAGTTGTTTTATCTCCGTTTTAGTCTATCTTGGTAATCGAATTATTTTTCTGATTTACCAGATTCTTTTTATTCTGTTTGTCTTTCCTTTTTGCATAGATAATATCTGGGATAGAAATGAGATTTTTCCAACCCTTATCACAATTTGGTTTCGGACGCATCTTAGCTGAGACTCGGACTCATTATCCATTATCACCAGGCCTCATATCAATCGAAAAACCTGAATCTTTAGAAGGATACTCAGCTCATTTTGATTCAGCACTTGTACCTAACTATTCATTTTATGACTCATCAGAGATTAAACTTCTTTGGAATCTCCCAGATGCAAAAAAAGAGAAAATTCTACATGAAGCTAATCAGCTTTCTTTACAACCGTTTTATCCTTCATATGCTTCTGAGAAGCTAAGAATTGAAGATTATGACACATATCTAAAGAAGTTTTTGTCTCTTCCTAGAATAGGAGAACAGAGTTTTTATCTACCAATAGATCAATTTGAATCTGAAAAAATAGATGAAATTCTTGAAACAGATTGTTCTTTGATAATACTTAATGACTTAAGTAAACTATTCAATAATCAGCGAAAACTAGCCGAAAAAATGTCTTATCTAAGAACTAGATTATCACCAGATATAGGTCTCTATCTGCCTGGTTCTGTTTCGCCAGCTTTTTACTCTTTTCTAACTTATATTGGGATAGACTTCTTTGATAACTCAATAGCCTATCAAGTATCAAAAAATGGTTATTTTCTTACTGAAAACGGTGTCTTCCCTATAGATAATCATCCTCCCTGTTATTGCTCACAATGCAGTTCCACACCCAAAAACATCTTCAGACATAATGAAATGGTTTTGAAGAATGCTCTTGCCAGAGTGAATTTTGCTCTGAGAAATGGATCTTTAAGAAGTATAGTTGAGCAGGACATTCACAGAAATATCACTTTTGCAGCAACTCTAAGACATTTAGATACTAAATTTGGAGAATTATTAAGGAAACGAACTCCAATCATCGCATCAACTAAGGTCAAATGCTTGGGGGAAGAATCCTTAAATCGACCAGTTGTTTCTGAGTTTAGAGAAAGAGTCAAGGAAAGATTTAGACCGCATCCTTCATCGAGAATCATAATACTGTTGCCATGCTCAGCTAGAAAACCATATTCAATGTCTCGATCACATATAATGTTTAGAAATGCAATAAGGAAAGCTGGTTCTAGCATTTTTTCAATGTTATCAGAATTAATTGTCACGTCTCCATTATCCTTAGTTCCTCGAGAACTTGAAAATATTTATCCCGCGAGATTCTACGATATTCCTGTAGCAGGAAGTTGGTCTGAAAAAGAAATAGAGATTACTTCAAATCTTCTCTCAAATGTACTATCCCGTTATCAAGAAGACAGCATTATCATAAATCACCTTCATGGTTCAGGATATGAAGATATCATTGAGAGAGTTAGAGAAAAAAGTTCCGTTGAGGTAATAGATACATCTTACAAAGCACCACCAACTAGTCATCAATCATTACAAGAACTATCAGAAGCTTTGGTGAACACCAAAGAAAGATTCTCCTTAAATCAAACTGAGAAAGTTATTTCAAATACAAAGAAAATTCAAGCAATTGCTGATTTTCAATATGGACCAGAAACTGGAAAAAGGATTTTCCACGGCAAAATAAAACTGAAAGGTAGATATCCAAGAAGCCCTCAAATTTTCCGAGATGATAAACATATTGCTACTATGCATGCATCAACAGGCTATCTTTCACTTTTCCCTGCATATACAGAAGAAATTTCAAAAATCAGCTTAAACAAACTTGATTTTGGAGCAGATTATGTATCAGGAAGCAATATTTATGCACCAGGTTGTCTGAAAGCAGATACACACATACTTCCTGAGGATGAAATTTTTGTTCTGTATGAGAATGATGTTATAGCAACAGCACGTGCTTTGGTATCCGGAGAGGATATGAACAAGATGACATCTGGTAAAGTTGCAGAAATAAAAAAGAAAAAAAGGTGAAAAAATGAAAATCAATCCAGATTTCGCCAATACTATTAGAGAAATAAGAGATAAAGCATTAGGGGAAAGATCTCATTCAAGAAAAGTAGTTCATTGGGTTGAGGATCACCGTCTTCGTTCTGGACCAGGTAAAGCGATTGTTTTCATTCTCCCAACCAAAGGTTGTTCTTGGGCTTTATCGAAAAGTGGCGGATGTTCTATTTGTGGCTATATCTACGATAATCCTCAAGAACCTAATTTTGAGAATATGATGAAAACTTTTAAGGAAAAACTTCATGATTCCATCGAAGATGGAGAGAACTATTCGTTAAAACTATTCACTAGTGGAAGTTTTCTAGATATATCTGAAATTCCTGAGGAGATACAGAAAGAAATATTGGAAGAAGCTTCCCAATATAGAGAAATAACAGAAATTATACTTGAATCTAGACCAGAGTATGTTACAAAAAAGATAATGCAAATGATAAAAGAATCAATTGATATTGAAAAAATTGAAATAGCAATTGGATTAGAAAGTGCAAATGATGATATTTTAAAAAAATCTATCAACAAAGGATTTTTCTGGGAAGACTTTGAAAAAGCTACTGCTAGAATTTTTGATGTAGGAGCAAAAGTAAAGGCATATCTTTTATTTAAACCACCTTTTGTCTCTGAATATGATTCCATAAAGGATATTTTGCAAAGCGTGTCCAAGTTGAATGAACTTGGAGTTGATACTATCTCTATAAATGCAATCAGTATACATAGAGGAACCTATCTTTCAAAAATGTTTGAGAAAAATCAATACAGGACTCCTTGGTTATGGTCTCTTCTACACCTATGTAAAGAAATAAAATCAAAATACCCCGATTTAAGATTAATTTGTGATGTTGTTGCAGGAGGAACTCAAAGAGGAGCACATAACTGTGGTGACTGCGACAAACAAATGACAGATTCTTTGAAACAATTTGTTTTATCACAAAATTTAGAAGACTTAAACAATGAATTCAAATGTTCATGTAAAACAGAATGGAAAAGTTTTCTACTTCAAGAAAAAATCACTATTAGTTAGATGGAAACAATATTTGTTATTAGATTTTCTTATTCAGTCACTTGTTTATAGCCAAGTACCATATCTTTTATTCTACGTGCAATTCTTTCAAATACAGGATTCATCATAACAGCATCAACTTCTTTTGATGCAATTGCGTACATGAAATTTTTCTCATCCAAATTAACAAAGATTATTTGGTGTTTATTGGTAATATCGATTGCATTTTGTGTTTGTTCATCTTTCATAATTTCAAGGATGTTAGAAAGGTATTTCTCGCATATTTTCTGAGTCTTGGTTACAAAATTCTCATCTAAACTACCATTCTGGAAAAACAATTTTGTATGCTCTTCGTCATGTTCAACAAACACAAGATGTTCTATACCTTGTATTGAGTTCAGTATATTAAACGTCACTGCACTAAGCATTTGTTCTGGGGATTGCTCTTCTTCAGGAGTTAATTTTTTCACCTCTGCAGATTGTTCTGCAGGTTTTACTTGAGATTTTGAAACTAGCATCAAATCATCAAAACTAATAGGTACATCTACTAATTCTAAATCAAATTGTGCATCTAGAGCATAGCGATGTGTTTTTGGACCTTCTTTGTTGATTACTGCCCTAAAAAGTTCCTCCACTGTCTGATTATAAACAGCTGATGCTCCTGAAAATACTTGCCCAGGATCAGCACTATGAAATTTAGACCTAGATTTTCTTTCAAATTCGTTAGAAATGTAATTTATAGCATCGTCAGCTTTAGATCTTTCACTTATTCCATGATTAAGAACATAGGTTATATCTTGTATCTTTCTAAAGGATATCTTTGATTTTGTTAGTTCTATCGTTCCACGATCAGATATTTTTGTTTCTTCAGTGAAAGAGCAAAAAGCTTTAACTAGATTTGTTAAGATATCAATGGGACATTTCTCTTCATTGAAAATACTTTCTTTATAGATTACGCCATCTTTATCTCCCAAAAAGAATGCATAAATTGTATCAGCATGTTCAGCAATAATTTCCGATGTTTGCCCTGTCGTTTGAATCTCCTCGTGTAATTATTGTACTGTACTCATTGTTGATTAATATTACTTTGTCTGAAATAGTTGCTAGAATTAACTATTTGATACCTTTTTCTCACTCATAGATAAGACAATAGAAATGTATAAATTCTTTTCAATTTCTTTGTACAATCAATTATCAAAGGGTTGAATGACTTAAGATAATACAAAATGAATTTAAATGAAACGTTTTATCATTAGAGTAGAAGAAACATAACAAGGGTAAAAATAGCATCTAATACAGAAAATCGGGATTAATATGGATGAAGATCTAGTAACTGAATCACTTGTGGAGTTCCTTAAATTATTGGCTAATGGAAACTTGCTTGATAGTAGAATAAAAATTTCTATGATTCAAAGAGCTAGTCGAGCTATTAAAAATGCACTAGATCCTGTATTGATTTTGGTTAGCTATTATGATCATGAAAATCAATTTCTATATCCACTCTGTATAGAAGAGGAGCAAATTGCAAAGAGCAATTTAGAAATTGAAATGGATGCTTTTGATCCTGAGAATCCTTACACCGAAGTATTTGCACAATCAGATATAGCTTGGTTTCCAATAGATGCCATTGCTGAAGGCAACAACTACAAGGTATTTCTAAAAAGTCAGAACATTAGTGATTTTATTGTATGTCCAATGTATTTGGGGGACATTACTATTGGGGCAATAAGTGTTTTTCTTCATCCAGACACAGTAAAGCACAATCAAGAAAAATATTTGTCTGTAATAAAAGAAATATCATTGTTAATAACTGATATGCTTTCATTTTGGTATGGTCAGTACAGTTCTGGATTGAAATTGCACCAAACAGATTTAATTGTAGAGATGTCAAACCTTACTCTTGAAACTACTGAAATACAGCTTATACTTGATCGAATTTTACCAAAAATTAAGTCAAAAACTGAGATTGAAGGATTAGGTGTGTTTATCAAAGATATTGCGGAAGTTTCTCTAATTCAAGATATAGGGTTGAGTGATCAAGTAAGAGAATACTTCAAATCATCTCAACTAGTAATATCAAGCTTGCCTTATTATAATACGCCTAACAAAATTGAAGAAATTAATTTCCCACAATTTGAAGAGCAATATGGGGTAATTCTTCCTATCGGCTCCACAAATTTAATGTTAGGGTTTCTAGTTGTTATTTCCGAGTCAATAGAGAAACTATCAGAATCAAATATTCATTTTCTCCGAATTATGGTTAATCAATTATTTCTAACTCTTCAAAGAAAAAGACTTCTTGATGACATTCAACAGATAACTCAAACTTCTGAATTTTCTTCTTTTCCTGTTATGCTTGTGAACAATAGATTTGAGATCATATATCTTAATAAACAGGCTGAGAAAACATTCAGTTTTAATCACGATGAATCAATTGGTTTAAAATTGGATTACTTGCTTGGTCTGGATTCAGATAAAGCTAAGGAAATGCTTCGGAAAACCCGTGATGTAATGGCGAATATCGCAAAAGACACCATGAAACTTGAAATAGAAATTTTTCAATTGGGAAAAAGAGATTCTAGAACCTTTTTTGTGCAATTGTCTCCAACAATCAATAATCTAACTGGAGAATATTGTGTTGTTTTGTCTTTAGTCGATATTTCTGAAGCAACAAAATTACAATCTATCGCAGAAGAGTACTCTAACCGATCAAAAATGTACCTAAATGTTTTAACACATGATATTTACAACATTCTTTTTGGAATCTCAGGTTATTATGAATTATTAACTGGTAGCATTCCTCCTGAAGAAAACGTGATATTAGAAAGAGTTAATACTCTTGTAAGAAGAGGCACAGGAATAGTTCAAGATATACGATTATTATCTAATGTATTAGATGTTTCAAGTGGAGCAGAAGTTCATTTTGTTCCCCTTAAGATGACTATTTTAAGATTACTTGAAAAGGTAAAGGAAGAACACAGCGAAAATGAATTCAACATAGATGTTAATTTACCTAGTGCTATTAAGATTCTAGGAGGGGTTTTTCTTTATGATATGTTCTACTATGTCTTGAAGAGCTTAATATTAAAAACTGAAAGTAAGAAGATTAACATAGATATCAGTGGGAGAGAGATAATAGAAGATGATCAAGAATTCTTTGAGATAATGATTCTTGATAAAGAGGGTATTGAACCTGAACTCAATGATGAAATACAAAGAGTTATTGAAGAATCACCTTTTGATGAAACTCTTCGTAAACATCTAGGTTTTCTGATTGTTAATGAAATTGCTAAAAAATATGATTACAGTTTGTTTATCGAAGATATAGATAAAAGGGACTGGACAAAAGGATTAGCAATAAAAATTAAAATGCAAAAATCTGTTGAAAATGAAAAAGGGAACTAAAGGGAAGGACGAACCTACAATCTAGTGATAAAAGTCATCTGAATTGATGATATTTCTTCAATTGAATTTAGAACATCCTCTAAATTATCTTGGGCACCATCTTCCTCAGGAATAATGAATTGACCAATTATACCAACCAACCCAAAGAATAACGGTTTTTCCTCAGGATCATTTTGCATTTTCACTTTCTCTGGAAGATTTAACCTAACAATTTCTTCTAATTTCTTAGGAGTTATTTCGGTAGTTTCTGGTCTAATTTCATATACTAATAAAACTTCACCCATTATTTTCACCCATTTATGGACCTTTGAAGTTGCATTTTGGGCATATATATTCATTCCCAAAAAGTCTGCATTTTGGACATCTAATAATCAGAACATCATTACACTTTGGACATGAAAAACGTGTATCTCCATCATCACTGGGACTTATGACTCTATTACAGCTTGTGCATCTTGGCATATCAATCATTTTACTCATATATAACCACGCGATTGATTCTCTATAGGGTTACGTAAAGGTTGGTGTTTTAAGCTTTTTGAATTAACCTATTTTTGCAGTTAGACAAATTTTTCAACCTAGGGTGATGTTTTCATTAACACATTGAGGGTTGTAAAATCGTGCTAAGCATTTAATCAAGCCTTTTACTATGGAAACCATCATAAAGGTTATATTAGGATTTTCCCATCTTAATTTATAATATTTTCAAAAGGAAAGGAAGATTTAGATGAGTGGTTACTCGCCAACGTGGACCAATAAAGGTAGCGATAAATTAAGAGCCCTTCAAGCAACAAAGATTCTAATGAATTCTCTAGAGAAAATAATAGCCTCTTTTGATGTTACTAATAGAGATACTGAAAATGCCATTACTTCAGCAATAGCTGATGCTGTGTTCAATTTCTTTACTCCCCACAGAGATCTCGGAATTGAAGAGCAATTTGATCTTCTTATGGAATCTTTGGGATGGAAGAACATCAGGATTGAAAAAAATGAAGACAATGCAGTAATACAGCTTGGGGCAAATCGTTTCATATCCTCAGAAGCGACCTATCATCCCTATCTAGTTATTGTTTCTGGAATTATGAAAGCATTGGGGTATTTCTTGTTTAATTCAGATGCTAGAGTAGAACAAATGCCAAGTCAATTTGAATCTCAACAACTACAGATAATCATTCAAAAAGTTGGCAATAAAATCCCTACTATTCGTGCTCAAGAGATTACTACTGAACCAAGCATGGCAACTTCCCCAGCTCAAACTAAAACTGAGGGTGTTTCTGGTGTAACAATGCAACCAAGTGCACCTGTTGAAGAAGAGGAGATTAAGGTAAGTTTGGATCTTGATCTAGATACAGTCTTCTCTCCGATTCTGAAAGAATTTCCAACAACAATGGTTTTACCCTTATTTCACAAAGTTTTGGCAGAAATTACAACCACTTTCTTTAGTGATATTGAGGATTCAAATGTTAAGAAAGCAAAAGAAGAATTCAACAATATACATGTTTTGTTCTTAATTGAATTCCTTCTGATTAACATACGTGATTCAGAACAAGATATCAAAGAAATCTCGTCAATGATTGGTCAATATGTTACCAAAGCTTTACAAGCAAAAGCAACAGATGACCTCAAAAATTACTTACCTGCAGATATTATTTCAAGTATTTCACGAAGGGTGGCTTATGTAGAATATCCAGCGAGAACTTATTGTACTTACGCCCCTGGTGAAAAATGTGTAGAAGGAAAACGCGATTTATGTGATTTTGTTCTATATATATGGGAAGGTATCTTAACAGTCTTACTTCCAGAAAGTAATTTTAAAGTTGGTGAGAGAATACCATCTACAAGAAGAGGTAAATTTTGTCTTGTTGAATTTCTGAGGAATGAATAATACTTAGAATCAAAAAGATTTGCTACTCAGAATGATATAATTTTATACTCACTTCTCTCTCATTTTAACGTTTCCTAATCGACATTAGTAAAGATATATAAGAAAGGAGAATAAAACAACCTTTAGGTGATTAAATGGGAAGAAGAGTTGTAAAAAAAGTTTACAGAAACACTTATGCTAGAGGACAAAGAGACACCAAAGAATTCAAAGATAGATTTTTAGCAAGGATAGAACTAATTTCAATAAAGGTTCTAGAAGACAGGGATCTCTTAGGTAATGAGTCAGAAATCTATTTTAGGGTAGGGGAAAGACCTCATTATAGTGGTAGAATACCAAACAGAGGGACTATAAATCTAGAGAAAAATGAAGTGTTCAAACCACCAGAGGGTATGACACTTTATTCAGAATTTAGAAATGCTCCCCGTGGAGGAGTAATTCAAGTTCCCTTTCATGTTTTTGAAAGAGATCCAGGAAAGAATGATGATAAAATCATAGATCATGATTTAGCTGTTCCTTTAGGATCATCTGATTATAAAGTAATTACGCAAAACTCAATCAAAGTGAAGTTGAAGATATCAGGTCTAAGATCAAGATATTAATGAGAGATAACTACTATAATAGACATCTTTCATTTCTTCTTTTTGAAATTTTTAAGGAGAAATTTTAACCCTGTTGATAATAGAATTGGCCACAGACTTAGATTCATAAGTAGATTGAAAACAATAGTTCTTTGATTGTCTATATCCCCAGATTCTGAAATTTCATTTCTAATACGTGGTTTATTTAGTAAAATGAAAAGTCGATTGAGATCCTTAGTAGATAATGAGTTGATATAAGACCGAATAAGTTTCATTACTTTCAAGTTTTGTTTTAACTCCTTTTTCCAGAGTTTCTGGTATCTTGAGAGATATTGTGAATTATATTTTTCATCTGTAACAGCATCACTAGCTACCTTCCCCGCAATTTGGGCAGCGATACCCCCAAAAATTACCCCACCACCAGTTGTTGGTTTTATTTGACCTGCTGCATCACCAACAACAAGTACGTTATCTGCATAGGTTTTCCTAATGTAGGAACCTAATGGAATTGCACCACTCATTTTTTTGTCAATTACTGCATTTTCTAATTTCTTCTTAGCAATTGGGTGATTTTTGATAAAGGATTTTAGAAAATCACTTGAGGGAATTATATTAGAGGCTAATCCTACCTTAGCGATTCTGTCATTCAAAGGGATAATCCAAGCAAAAAAACCAGGTGCATATTTTTGATCTTGATAAACCTCTACAAACTCTGGATCTATATCTCTCAAATTTTTCATTATATACATAGATGAAAACACAATTGATTTCCTTGAGGGTACAGGAAGGTTAACTTGTTTGTTTAGTCTTGGGAATCTTCCTTCTGCAAGTATTGTGATATTACATTTGATACTTTGAGAAGGAGCTTTTTTGCCCATTTTCAGAACAATAGAATTGGTCTCTCTATGAATACCTATGATACGGGATGAGGTTTTGACAGAAACACCTTTATCAAGTGCTTCTTGAAACAGAAACTGATTGAACTTTGCTCGATTAACAACTAAGGCTGTAGGTTTTTTCTTTGAAATAAATAGAGTCTGACCTGAAGGTGAAAAAATTATTGTCCCTTTAACTTGCGCATTTTGAACGACTTCAGGAGGTAAATGACTTAGTTGTAATTGTTCTAATCCATCAATACTTAATAAGCCAGCACAGTGTTCATGTACTCCAATCTGATCTTTAGATTCATATAAGACAACTTCCTTCCCTTTTTCAGCAGCTGTTCTAGCAGCTATTAATCCAGATGGTCCGCCTCCTATTACAACAATATCTACTTCTCTCATAGCTTCAAGATAGGTTAATGAACATTATTGAAAAATTATACGGTTAGAGAGTTGTGAAGCTAAATGCATTTGAATCTTAAGCAGTATTTGTTCCAACAATTATTCTATCCATACTAAGATTTTTTGCTGTTTTTTGATTTTCCTTTTTAATGTAGCTATCCAGTTTTTTAGAATCGAAAGTACTATCAAATCTTGTCTGCATCTTTGTTTTCATAACAAGTAATATCTTTCCGCAATCTGAGCAAATAATCTCTGTTGATGAGAAATTGAGATTAACGGCATCGAAGATTTGTATAAATTCCTTGCATCTTGAGCAATATACTGAATTTATTTCATATAGCATTTTATCACCTTCTTATAACACCTGATGCTAAATTCTTAATACAAAATATTCTAGATTTAATTAAAAAACAAGTATTATATAGAGGGATATGTGGAGGATATGATTTCTTTATAAATTATTTATATATGAACGCCACTTTTACAGATTTTTTGACACTTTGTTCGTATAAACCCTCTGTTTATCTTTTAACCGTTTTATCCTTAGAAGACCTTCATAATACCAGCTTACGACTGTTCTATTCATATATTTCATAGCTCTTTGATGTGTATTTCCTTCATCATCTTCTCGATTGAGAATTATGTGTTTATCCGTAAAGAAAAGGACGATTTCTTCCTTCATACTAGTTCTTTCAAAACGAATTATACTGCATTTCTCTTTTTCTCCTTTATCAATACGATACCGAAATGCTTTCGAACCATTAACCAGAAGGAAATCTTCAATTGAAATAATTAGTTCTCCATTAAGCATGAATTCAATTTGCTCATCCTCTTTGTTGATAGTTTGAAAATCACACTTTATTACATCAATATCTACTAGTTGCTCAATAAGTTGACTCTCAACAACAGCTCCTCGATCCTCAAATAACTCCCACGGTTTAGTCGAAAGGGATAAATTTATGTTGTCAGTTTTATAATAATATACCGATTCAGTTTGAGGACTGTAGGTGATTTTAGCAACACCAGCAGGATAGACTTTTTCCTTCAAATTGGGTGTGATTTGGTTGCTAGATTCTCCAAAAACAGATTCACATGCCTTCAAATAACCTTCAGTAATATCAATTTGTTCATAACCTAAAGCTCCTTCTTTTAGTTTATTCTCCAAGCTATTCAGATTACCTCACCTGTGACATTTTGATTGAAACGTTTTTTGTATGTATAACTTCAATTTGATTAATAAACGCACAAATTATCTAGCTATCTATACTATTCTCCGAATTTTCAATAAAAGAGATAGGTATCATCTACGCAATATCTACAAGTATTAAACTACAATTTTCTTCAAAAAAGGAAGAACCTAAAACCCTACTATTCATGGCCTATAGAGTATTTAAGAGAACGAAGACCAGAAGTACAGAATACTGTAAGTTATATTTGGAAACCTTTAAATATGATCTTGTGAAAGATGACTTACAGAAATATGGAAGTTATCCAGAAAAATGTAAATAATCAAAAGGTGTTAGCAATGAATTATGAAGAAACCATGAAAAGTTTGGATCAAGAGATCCGCAGATTAAAGGGAGAATTAAGCGATTTAGAGAGAGCCAGAAGATTAGTCAGAAAGAAGAATACTGATATTCAAGTTATTTGGTGACCCATGTGAATAGAAACTCTAAAAGAAAATTTGAAGATGATTCCTTTGATGATTGTTATTCTGAATTCAGAGTATCAATGAAGGAATTTGCTAACAATCTAAAAGAATCGCTCAAAGAAATGACGGATGATCTCAAGGACGATTTATCTGACTTCCGCGAAGAAATCCAAGATTTAGTTGAGTCCAACTTTGAATCCGTCAGAGGGAGGGATTCTTATGATTATAATTAAGGTGATAAAAAATGTCAAAAGATGAAGAAATGAAAGAAATGAGGGACGAAATTGAAGAACTAAAATCTTTAATCAAAAATTTGTCCAAATCACAAGCTGAAGCATACAAGGATTTAGATGCCTCAGCTCAAGAGGAAGAGGAAAAAGAACAAAGACTAAATGCGAAAGTCCAACGAGATTTAGAAAGAGCTAACAGGAGAAAAGAGAGGGAGGAACATAGACATGTAAGAGAACCCAAACCACCTAGACCGCCTAAACCGCCAAAACCACTTAAACCTGTCAAACCTTTATTCTCTGAAGATGATTTCAAATTTAATTTCGATTTTGATTGGGACTCTGATGAGTTCAAAGATAAAATGAAAATCATTATGAAAAAAGTTGAGAAGGCTTCAGAAGAGGGAATAAAAACAGCTAAGAAGGTTTCAGAAAAAATTTCTAAAGATTTGCATAAATTTTTGGAGAAAGAAACTGAAAAAATTACTAGAGCTGTAGAATTATCGGATGAAGATTATGAAGAGATGAAACACGATGTTGACGAAGCACGAACAAGTATTGCAGAAGCTCAACGAGAAGTTGATGAATCTCGAAGAGGTGTTGATGAAGCTAGAAGAGGTGTTTCTTCCATCCAACGTCGTTTAGAACATGCATACAGAGATAATGATATCGAAAAACAAGTAGAAACTGAGAGAGAACTCAACGAAGCAGAAAAAGAGCTCATGGATTCTATGTCTCATCTAAGTAGAACCCGATCTGAAGTCGCTCAAACTAGAAGAGAATTTGCTAGACTTCAAAGAAGAGCAGGCAAGATACGTGCCGCTCAAAAAAGAGGTCATGGTCCCAGAGTGGTTATAGGATCCAAGGACTATGACTCAGATGGTACCATAACTGAGTATGTTGCTAAAGTTGTTAACTCTGTTGGAAAGAATTTGGAAGCATCTCTTCGTTCAGCTGTTGGTGAAGGAAAAAAGGGTGTTAGAAGGGTTTTAAGTATTGGAGACAAAGCAGATGAAACAATTTTGATACACCCTAATGGGAGAGTAGACATTGATGCACTTGAGAAGTTTTACGAAAATGCAGCAGAATTACTCTCTGCTTTAGGTGACAAGAACCGACTTAAGTTATTGAAGATTCTAGAAGCTTCTCCCCAATATCAAAAGGAACTTTCTGAGGATACAGGATTACGTGGAGGAACTTTCAAACACCACACAGACATTCTGCAAAATGAAGGGTTCATTACTCGTGAAGCTATTAGAGGACGTTATTTAATTACTCAACTGGGAATCGAAGCTCTTAAACTTGCAGAGATGATTTATCTTCGCGAAAAGCAATTAGAAGAAGAAATTGACATAGATATTGAGGATTAGGAAATTAGGATGTATTTAGATGAGACTGAACATTAAAAACCGACCTTTGAAAATAACTCACAGCTTTGAATATACTTTCAATAACAAACAAGTTAAAATTTCCTTATCTAAAAACACAATCCTTCTTCCAGTTTTCGATGAGAAGAAAAACAGACAAATAGGGTTCCTACTTGAAGGACCCATTGGGATAATAGCTGATTTACTTGTTCATTCACAGGAAGGAGCAGTAGGAGAAATTGTTGAAGAAACATATTCGAATGTGCTCCTCTTTCCTGTCAAGCTACCTTTTCTTAGTCCAGACCATGTAAAGGAAATTCAACCGTTAGAAGATATTTCCCCTCATGAGGACATAATCAAAAAATATAGAGTTCAACTTGTTCATGATGAATATATCTCCTACGAAGAAAGAGAAGGTATAATGATCCAAACTTACAATCCAAGTTCTCTTTGGTTTATATCACAAGAATCTACTTTTTTAATAGATACAGAGGAAATAATAGGACGAAGAGGGGAAAAAAAGTTGTTTTGGCTAGTAAAGGATTCTTTTACTACAGTAAGTAATAAGGGATTATTAAAGACAACCAAGGATTTATTTTCTGTAAGTAAAGTTCAAAAAACTGTTCACAGAATTCTAGATACTCCCCTTGCATCAATCTTCTCTCAATTTAGTGAGATTTTTTCATCTATCTAGATTTCTTTTTTTTACACACTATTTTTTTCTAATTTGTTTCGAATAATTTTAGCAATCTGCTTTGAGATGATAGGAGGAACGGCTTCACCAATCTGATTAAACATTGCCTCGACAGAACCTGTAAAAATAAAACTATCAGGAAAACTCATCAATCTGGCTTGCTCTCTCACAGACAAGGGCCTATCCTCTAGAGGATGGATAAACCGCGATTTACCCATTATTGTTGGAGCCAAATCTTTTTCATCCAACTTAGTCCAATTTCTGTTTTCCCGTGATGCCCCCTTGAAGTAAACAGCTGCATGTCCTTTTCGAATACCAATTCCGTCATTCTTTACCTGTTTTGCAAAAGGAATCCTAAAATGATTGGGGATATCATTTGGATAAGAAGGTGAAGGTAAATCTAGCATAACCTCTTCGATTTTTTTCTTTCTCTGAGGAACCATTTCCAAATGAACATTAGATATGAACACCCTGTTTCGATAACTGGGACAACCATACTTTTCAGAAGAAAGGAAGTTAAAGTATATCTTGTTATACCCTATGGATTTAAATTCCTCTTTGATAATTTCTTTGCCTTCTGAATCTACTATTGGAACCACATTTTCGATAACAAAATAATTTGGAGAAAGGTCACCAATAATTCGTGTTGCATGAAAGATCAAATCCCCTTGAGGAGTGTCGTAAAAGCGTTCTATGGGAGACTTCTTTCTTTTGGGATTAGCTGCTGTAAAAGGTTCACAAGGAGGAGAAGCTAAAATAACGTCAACTGTATCCTTCACTTCCTCAATTATTTCTAAACCATGAACTGTACGTATATCTCTAACCCAAACCTTCGAATCTGGAAAGTTTTGTTTATAAGTTTGAGCTGCTTTTTCATCAATTTCTATCGCCAATTTATCTTCAAAACCTTCCTGAACAAAACCTAAGCTGAATCCGCCTGATCCTGAAAAAAGATCTATAAATGAGAATTGTTTCTTCTTTGAATTAAGAGCCATTTTTGCAGCACAACTTCTAGAATTGGTGGGGCAGCGCGGACTTGAACCGCGGATTTTCTCGGTGTGAGCGAGACATCATAACCAGGCTAGATCACTACCCCTAGTAGTTGTTGATTAATTAGTAATTATTTATTTTTTCTGATTGCTTCTTAAAATAGATATAATGCCCCCGAGGTTAACTCTAAACGTCATTTTAAGGGATTCACCCACATCAGTTAGCTGAGCTCCTCAGGAGCAACTGTTGTCTACCAGGGTTGACCGTGTTTCACAGTGTAGAATGTCTCACTCTACTCAACAGGAGCCCGTATGGTAGCCTATTGCCTTTTAATTGCACTTTCTTTCCTAGTCGGCTAGTGCCATCTCTAGAAAGTCCTCGATAAAGGCATTTGTACATTATTTCAATAAGTATTGAAGTTTATTGTCTTATACAAAAGAAAAATAAGAAAAATTAAGTTAAAGACTTTTCACTTCTTCAACTAAATCTTGATGTTTATCGAAATATTCTCTAGAAGGTTTTAGAATATCATTCAATATTTTAGCTAAGCTCATTTTAAGATCTAATGGGTGAATGGCCCCTTCTAAATAACTTTCTTTAAAGGATTCATATGAGTTGTATATGAGATCACCACCAAACTTTTCGTCTCTTTCAATTTTGAATTGATCAAAAATATCAAAGACAATGAATTGAACCATTTCTGTAATGGGGTTTCCGGTAACTTGTTTAGGTGGACACTGAGCTTTTTTGATTTTTTTTACAATTTCCTCTTCACTATCATGTATGAATATACAGGTTTCAGGTTTAGATTTACTCATCTTAGCATCTATCTGATCTGCAAGGTCTGGTACAGACTCTGAATCCATTTTCTTTCCTAATCCTTGTAATCCTGTTAATAGGGGAGTATGAATACAGCTTGGTTTTGTTCTTCCAAGCTTTTCAGCAGTATCACGAGCTAGCATGTGTGCTTTTCTTTGGTCCATTCCACCATATGCTAAGTCTATTTCCATATCATAGATATCAGCTACTTGCATAGCCGGATAATAGATAAAACCAGATTCAATTTCACCTTCAGATTTTCTTCCCATTATAGGAAGTGTTCTAAGAACTCTAGTAAGTGTATTAGCTTTAGCTACTCGGATAACTTTCTCCCAGTAAGTAATTTTTTCAGCTAGTTCTGAAGCCCAAATGTATTTAACGTTTGGACCTTTTACACCAAGTGATTCAAAGGCTTTCTTGAAATATTCTCCTGCAAGTTGAATCTTTTCCATATCAGCTCCCAGTTTGTTGTTAATCCAACTGTGCCAATCAGCCAAGAAAATGATTACTTCAAAACCTGCTTTCATCAAATCTTTGATTTTATTACCACAAAGAATACCTGTTCCTAGATGAACGAGACCAGAAAGTTCGTATCCAATATAAGCTCTTGGTTTTTCTTTTTCTTCCAAAAGTTTTCTAATTTCTTCCTTAAGGATAACTTCTTCAGTATTTTTTGTCACTAGTTTTATTCTTTCTTCAATAGACATTAACACTCACCAAAACCATTAGTGTATTTATTGAGAACATCTGCCCTAACGTAACTCTATTTAAAAAACTCTTGGTTTGAGTTAAAGATATTCCAAGGACATCATCTCATTTCTGAATTGATTCTCAAACCCATAAACCTTATGTCAAATAATAAAAAAAGAAGGAAGAATTAAATTTGTTTAAATTCAATTATCTTCAAATTAGTTGGTTTTTTAGAAATTTCTCCTTTTCTTGCCCCAATTACAGTTTTAATTCCTTTCCCATTCGAACGATCTAATAGTCTTTGAGTTATTATACCATCAATAACTAGAGTACTACCTTTTTCGATTTTTTCCAAGGATTCAAATATTTTTGCCGCTGAGCTTCTGAGAATTTCTTTCTGTTTTTCATCAAAAACAATGGCTTCTAGTTTTGTTTTAACTTCTTTAACTGCATTTGTTAAGTATTCAGGCAGCTCAACTTTTCGGATTTCTCGCCTGGGAGGACGTTGACTAGTTGTCGGCCGATCACGATCATATGCTCGAGTACTAGGACGAGATCCAGACCGGGAACTAGGACGAGAACTAGGACGAGAACTAGGACGAGATCCAGAACGAGAATCATATCGAGTACGTGTTGATGCCTGCGATGGCCTTCTTGTTGTTGAAGTTGGTCTAGTGGTAGAAGGTTTTCGAATAACTTTTTGCTCAATATCTTTTACAACAGTTTCAGTTTTTACTGTTTTAGCTGGAGTTACCTTTTTAGTTGTAGGTTTTGGTTTCTTCACTTCAGTTTCTCTTTTGGACAATGAAAACTTCTTTAGTCTCTTTTTCTGAGGTTTTGATTTATCAAGAAACTCTTTAACTGTAATGTCAGCATCTCTCCCAGTTAAGAAAACTGCTTTTTCTAATGGAACAGCTTCTTTCAATGATTTCTTAGTTTCCGCTTCATTGAGGTCCTCGACTTCCTTTCCTTTTGGAGCTCTTGCTACAAATTCAACATGGGATACTTGGAGTAATTCTTTTAGAATTAAATCTCCACCTCTGTCACCGTCTAGAAAAGCAGTAACTGTCTTCTTTGCAATTAAACCAATTAATTGAGGAGGTATGCTTGTTCCATTAACAGCTACTGTGTTATCAACACCAAATTTCAGAAGATTGATAACATCTGCTCTACCTTCAACAAGAATTGTTTTTTTCTGTTTTTCAAATCCAGGTCCAGCAGAAAACCCTTCATCTCCAAGACTAACAACTTGACTTGATTTAGAAGATTTTTTGATTTCCATGCTAATTGATGATGAAAAAGGACTAACATTTTGATCCCATTCACGAATGATTTCAGAAGCACGATCAACAATAGTTTGACGCTTACTGACTCTTACATCAATGATTTCCTCTAGTTTTACACTGCAACTGCAAGGTCCTACTCTATCAACTGTTTCGAGAGTAGCTGCTAATATTGCAGTCTCCATGCGGGATAAGCTTGAAGGGATGATTATTCTCCCAGTAGTTTTTCCTTTTTTGCTACTAAGTTCAACACTAATTCTTCCAATTCTTCCAGTTTTTTGGAGTTCGCGAATATCGAGATTCTCACTCAAAAGCCCATCAGTTTGTCCATAAATCCCTCCAATTATGTCAGGCTTCTCAACGACTCCATCAATTTCAAAAGATGCTTTTATTTCATATTTTGTTGTTGAAGCATCTGTTTTTGCACCCATTTAATTTCACCTATTATTTTATTTTGTTGCATAGTTGCATAAGATTACAAGAAAAAAAGATGGATTCTTATTGTCCCTTACCCTACTATCGTTATTTCTCAAACTCATTGAGAGTCTTTTTCCGACGCATGTAATACACTTTTATGTGATAATGATATGACTTGGAAGTCATTTAATATATATGATCGTGATAGGATGTGTGAGTTTTTATCCATCCAAGTTTTCTTGCAAACTTGAACTCACATTATTATTGCAGGCGTATTTTTTACCTGTAATTTCTAAATGCTGAACTATTCGTTCGTCAGTTCAAGTAAACATAAATGTGTTAGAATTAAAAAAGTTCCCATATAACACAAACCTTCTACATAGAACTTTCAGGAGTTAAATCATAAGAAAGGTTGCGAAGATATTTTTGCTTAAGTTTAAATAAGTTAAATGTAGTCCTATAGTGTAGAAAAATGAACCTAGGATTAAATATTGGATTGGGAGTAGGATTTGGGTGTTTACTCATATTGGTTTTTGTAATTATTTTATTAAAGAAGAAGAAGAAGGAAAAGAATCCCTTGATTTCTAGATCTAAAGATACCATTGTTATGATTAATCAAAGAATTTTATCAATAAATTCTCGAATACAGAAGTTTGATGAAAAAATTACTAAATTAGTAGCAGCCAAAGAAGAAGGAAACATTTCTCTTCTTGATAATAGTATTTCATTTGATGACATACCTCATGAAATTGAAGCCAAAAAAACTGCTATTAATGAATATATTGCTGATATTAAAGATCTTGAGGACTACAAGAGAGAAATAGAAGAAATATTGTTGAAAAAAGACGAAAATAAATGGGATGAATTAGAATCTCTTCTGAGTCAAACAAAGGAGAAAATGAAATATAGATTCGTATAGTAAAAATCTTTAAACCGGAAAAAAGATAGCTTTTGCGATTAATAGAAATGCTTTTATTCGAATGTTAGGAGCAAAGAACAGAATAATTGAGGTGAGCCTTATTGCCAGTTACAAATCCGGAATACAGAGCTATCGCACGAGCACATATTATGGAAAAAAAAGTTTGTCGAAAGTGTTATGCAACCAACCCTGTAAACGCTACAAAATGCCGTAAATGCAGATCGAAAGAGCTCAGAATGAAAAGATCCAATAAGAAATAGATACAATTCAGACACTCAATTCCGTAATAAAATTCCACACTGTGTTGTCATAAGATTTAAATGCAATTTATAATCTCTGTAGATAAATCAAGTACAAAAAGTTGGAAATACTTTGATTCATTTAATGTGATATACTAATGAGCACCGAAAGCGAAGAAATTAGCCTTGATGAAAAGAGAACAAATCTTACTTCTCTTAGACTAAGACGAAAAGAGCTAATTGACAAACTTCATGAGCTGAATAATAAACGAAATGAATTGCGTAGTCAGAGAGATAAAAATAACAAATTAGCTAGAGAACTCTTTGATGAAGCTCGCATATCAAAAGAGAAGAGAGATCAGATCAATGAAGAAGTCCAAGTTCGTAAACAAATGCGAGATATTTTACGCGAAGATGCTGATAAAATTGGGAAAAGAATTGTAGAATTAGGTTCCCAAATGAAAAATATAAGTGTTCCTAAAAACAGACGTGTGGGCGATAGAATTCGCAAACTTGAAAGACAACTTGAAACAACACCATTTTTAACCAAAGAGATGGAAAAGCAAACACTTACTCAACTTGAAGAGCTAAGTTCAGAATTTGAAAAACTAGAGCAATTTAAAGATTTAAGAAGTGAGTTTCGAGATATTAAAAACAAGTTAAGACACATGCAAACTGAAATCAAAACTTATCATACTAGTGTTACAACCTTAGCTCAAGAATCACAAATTCATCAAGAAAAAATGATTGCAGCTACAAAAGAGGCTAGGAAAGTCAAAGTTGAGTCTGATGAATCTCATGCAGAAGTTATTGCTTTAAGTTCAGCTATCAGCGGAATAAGAAAAGAGCTTGATGGCCTAACAGGTGAAGTTAAGAAACTATCAAATGAACTTGGAGCTGAAATTCAAGCTGCAAGAAAAGCTAGAAAGTCAGAAGTTAGGAGAGCCAGAGAACACAAACTTGATACCAAAGCTGAAGAAATTTTAGTTAAATATAAAGATGGTAACTCATTAACTTTGGATGAGTTTAAAGTTCTAATGGAGAGAGGATTAATCTAATTTTTTATTCAGATTCTATTCTTATTTAAAATCTAGTAACTTACGCAACAATACGCATTATTCACAAGTCTTAAAACAATGATATTTGACTGTAGTTAAATCAATAATTGGTGTTCTCTAGTGAAACTACCTATTTGTGTTATCGATGCACAGACTAATACATTGTGTAGAAAATGTAAACAACTTTACAGAGATGGGAAAATCTCGGATATTGATATTGAAATTTCAAAGATTATAATTGATGCATCTAAATCAAATAAAAATCTGAAAAATATCTCTTTCTACTCATCATATGAACTCTCAGATGTTGTCATGATAATAACAAGAAAACAGGATGTTGATATTTTATCCTCTTCTGAAATAGTGGACAAAATAAAGCAAAATACACACAAAGAAGTTCGCTTTCTTGAAAAAACAAACGATCCTAGAAAATTAATTGAAAGCTTACTAGATCCGGTTCCAATTGTCAATTTGTCAACTTTATATATTCCACCTCACAGTGATAAAGAATACAAAATTGAAATAGGAAAGCAGTTTAAGGATAAACTTCCTATACCTGAGGAAGTCATTGTTCAAACAGTCACTTCTGTTTTGGGCACAGAAGCTTACATTGAATTTGTATAATATGCAACAGAAAAAAAAAGTGAAATGAGAGCATTAGATGAAATTAGGATTTTTTTCCCACTTAGACAAGAAAAAATCTATTTTTGAAATATAAATCGCTAATATTTTATACTCAAATTATATATATCATTCGCATGAGTTTCAAGTACAAGCAAGTTATAGCTGTTCGAACTGATTTGAAAATGTCTAAAGGAAAAACAGCTGTTCAAGTAGCCCACGGGTCAGTATCTGCTTACGTAAAAACTAAAAAATTTTATCCGGATTGGGCAGATAATTGGTTAAATGAAGGACAAAAGAAAATCACAGTTAAAGTAAGTTCTCAAGAAGATATACACAAACTAGCAGAACTTGCGAGAAAATCAGATTTGCCATATGCAATAATCAATGATGCGGGGCTCACACAATTACCACCAGGTACAACAACAGTAATCAGTATTGGTCCTTCAAGACAAGAGCTAATTGATAAAATATCAGCAGATTTATCATTACTTTAGACTAAAACAAGGAGTGCAGAATCTTGAACTCTGACAACTTACTCGTTCCAACAATCACAGGGAAAAAAGGAATAAAAGGTCAGATTAAACAACGATCTGAAGATTTTATTGTAAGCGAAAAAATTGATGAAACTTACACACTAGATCCAAGAATTGAAACCCATAAGCTTCCTGGAAAGAAAGGATTATTTCTTCATTTTGTTCTCATAAAAAACAATATTGATACTTCTGCAGCTTTAGATTGGGTTGCTAATTTATGGAAAGTCAAACGCAATGATTTGAGCATTGCAGGAACAAAAGATAAACGAGCTTTTACTGCACAGAGAGTATCTCTATGGGGTGTGAAGAAAAAATATGAGGAAGGAAAACTGAAAGAGATTAATCTTCCCAAAATAAAAACAAAATCACTATGTTTTAGGATCAATGATATTAGATTAGGAAATTTATGGGGAAATGCATTTCACATCACCATCAGAGACATACTTACGGAGATGACACAAACTAAAATTAAACTAGAAGATAAAATTAATGAAATTAATGATTTAGGGTACTTACTGAATAGTTTTGGTCAACAAAGATTTGGAACAATCAGACCAATAACACATTTAGTTGGAGAAAAGCTAATTTTGGGGAATATCAAGGAAGCGCTGAAAATTTATATTGGAAAGTGCTATGAAGACGAATCTCAGGAAGCACTTGAAGCAAGAAGATTGTATTGGGAAACAGAAAATCCTCAAGAGGTTCTTAAAATTATTCCGGAACACCTGCATATTGAAAGGAAAATGCTAAGAGAACTTCAAAAGCATAAAAACCATAAACAAGCTTTTTTTTCTTTGCCATTGCAATTCCAGAAGTTGTTCATTCATGCATATCAATCTCATATTTTCAATAAGTATCTAAAAATCAGATATGAAAAATACTCAAAAGATCTCAGTAAACCTATAGATGGAGAAAAAACGGTTGATAATACAGTATCAGCTCCCCTAATTGGCAATAAAACTGAATTATCGGGACAAATAG
>JAUWEG010000024.1 GCA_030608385.1 Candidatus Heimdallarchaeota archaeon | reverse complement strand
CTCTAGGTTCAAATCCAGTGTATCTTTAGGTTTTGATTCTTATTTTACTTTACTTAACCACAATAAATTCGAATTATGGTTTTCAGAACAAAAATGTGGTAGCAGTTATTCTATATGTAAAAACTTCAAAAATATAAGTGATCCTCTACATAAATCGGTTTTTAATTTAGCTCAAAAACGCACTAACAATAAGTTTCAAGATATTCTTCAGAGATTGGGTTTTAACGTACTTCAAAGCATTGACTTTTCTAATATATTGTTTAAACGTTATACTTACTACTATGATGCACAGGGTAACAATTTCTTACAAAAAATGAAATCAACGAAATATCAACATGATCTAATTTTTGGTTTGGAGAGAAATAAGATTCCGAATGCAAAGCAATTGGCAAGAAAATTAATTATCTCTGCAAAAGACAACCATCGTTTGATAGCCTTGATGCAGAATGGCTATACGCTAAGTGATGAAGCGAAAGTAATCAATCATCTAGATATCATAAATAGAAAAAATCAATCCCTTCGTATTGTGGGTGAAGTATTTTCTTTCAAACCTATAAAAAATGAAAAAGGAGATTATATTGTCTCGATTGAAGGCTATTCAGAGAAACTACTTAAGAAATTCAAAAGCAGTCATTCGGCTTTTGATTCTGAATTACACTATGAGCTGAATTCTATTTTCAGGTCTATTTCAATAAGTAAAAATTGTAAAATTGAAGAGACTGTAGCTTCTCCTAAATATATTGAGTCTCTCATGTTTGCATATAATGAAATCCTTCACGAAATCTATCAGTATCTTACAGATAGCAAAAACTTTGCATCATTTGAGCTGCTCAAAGATGGTAAAACGTTTGTATGTAGCGAAATTGCCTTAGAAGATATTTCAAATGTTAAGTTGTGGCTCAAGAAAAACCAAAAGATGTACTCTGCAATACCATATACTATAAATTACGTTTGGAAACTACCTCTTTATGGCAAACTCAAGGAGATAAGTCGAAACAATCCTATAAAATTAAGTGAAACCAAGGAACTAGCGTTCAAAAAACTATTTTCTTATAATGATAAAGAAGTATTAGATTTCCTTAAAGAAATGACTTCTAAAGATTTTTCGGAAGAAGATTTCGAACAAAAAGTAAAGACTGATCCTGAACACTCCCTTATATTCAGCATTTTGTATTTGCTAAAAGGGAACACAAGGTTAAAACTTCGTAAGAACCTGTTTGAACAAGGAGATTTAGTTAGGTCGCTAATATTTCTGGATGAGAAAAGTAATCCAGTAAGAACATTTGGCGATGATAAAAATCTTTCTTCAATGGAAAATCCATATTTAAATATCAAGATTGACTTCAATGAGATTTTTAGCATAAATAGATTCTTAGATCGAAATGTTCTATCTACATTCCCTATAGCAATAAAGTCAGGAAAATCGTCAACAAGGCATTCTGAATTGAAATTTAGATTCTGCAGAGTCGATGGAATACGTGCGGGAAAAAAAGGGGTGAAGGCAAGAGAGATGTATATAGAAAGAATAAGAGAGATGTTAAGCCATGTTGATGAAATTAACGATGCAATTGAGACATTGTATTCCAAACCTGCTATTTCTTTTAACCTATTAAGAGGTGAAAACAGAGAAATCATGATGAAATTATTCATCTACTTGTTCTTTGAATATAATGAGGTTTGGAAAGAATTTAGTAATTCACTGTTGGATTATCTGAAGAAGAATCTCTTCCTATTAACAGAGGATATGATTTTAAATAGCTATTTCATAAAATCTGGATGGAATATAACATTCAAGTCTATAAAAAAAATTGAAGGTCAAAAATGGTTAATCCACTATATAGTGAATAAAAACTCTGGCAAAGTTTTTGACAGAAAGATAGAGGTGCTACCAGCATTTGCCAATATAAGGTTTAAGAATTCTAGTAAAGAGAGCATACGTGATATTAAGGCAGAGTTAACTTTGTTTTGTAACTACAATCCTTTATTTCTTAAGATTTTGAAGATTTTAGAGTCGGGGATAGCACCACTTGTTTTTAGCAAAGGTAAAGATAATTTAGATTCAAAAACAAGTTATTCGTGGAAAAATTCAGTAGATTGGATGGAAAAAGTGTGTGTTTAAAGAAGTTGGTGGGGCACGGCGGATTTGAACCACCGACCAACTGGTCTCTCAGTTTTGGCCCAAAATTATGAGCCAGTCGCCTTTTAATCTAATGGCTCGCAGCCATTAAACTTCTAACCGAGCTGAGCTAGTGCCCCTTTTCTACTTATACTCTCTCGTTCTCTTTTTTTTAAGTTTTTTCTTCTCTTCTAAAAGTTTTGTTACTTTGGAAATTATTTTTTGATTTCTTTTTTATAAGCAAAAACGAAACAAGTGCGATAAATCCAAGAATTAGATAATAACCAATATAAGCAATTATTTCTAACCATGTTGGTTTATCTTGATAACCAAATAGAGCTCTAAGAAATTTTCCTAGTTCATTTGTCTTATCGTTGAGAATTCCACTCATATCCCAAACCTGTTTTTGTAACCAATGCGTTTCAGATCCAAACCAACCAATTTCTTGAAATTCATGAATTCCATGAGAAAACATACCTGCTGCAACAACAATTAAGACAATACTTGTAATTAAAAAGAACGACCGTAAGTTAATCTTTTTACCAGAATAGAAAATCAGAAAAGCAATTATTAAAGCAACAACGATTCCTAATAATCCTGACCAAAGAACAATCCAAGGACTATCTTCAGTAGCCCCAATACCAGCAAGAAAAAGAACCGTTTCTACCCCTTCCCTCAGAACAGAGATTAGTGCAAGAGTCAGTAAGCCATATTTTTGCTGTTGTTTTATTGAAATGTCTACCTTTTCTTCAAGTTTCTTCTGAACATCTTTTCCTGTTTTTAGCATCCATATTATCATCCATGTCAGCAACAATGAAGCTATTATCATTGCAAAACCTTCAAAGATTTCTTCGTAACTTTCAAACCCACCTAAAGCAAATTGAAAGATAACAGCTGTAAGAATTGAGAGGACAATACCTGCAATTGTACCTATCCACACTTGTTTCTTTAATTTCTTTTCACCTATTTTTGTAACATAAATAAGTAAAATACCCACTATTAATGCGGCTTCTATAGCCTCTCTCAGTGTAATCAGAAAACTTGCTAAACTAAACAAAAATTCCCCTCTAGTTCAATTTAACAACAGTAAATGGAGTTTATGAATGTTACATTTTTACAAAACAATTTTCATTGATACTCTCTATCGGTTTTCGGTCCAGAAATGATGGGTTCTGCATATTTTGTAACTGATTCAGACAAGGTATTGATTTTTCCGGAAGCGAATCTATCAATACGATTCTTAGAACAGCTATTACATAATCCTGCAGGTAAAACAATTTTTGAAACCAAATCTTTTTTTTCTCTGCTTCTGCATCTACCACACAAAGGTTTTCCACACTCATCACATGCAAACTTCGCAGTCGCCCCACAACTTAAACAAAGTAGAACTATCTCTTCGTTCTTCTCTCCTATGATTATCACAATACTCTTAAGATTCCCAAGTATTAAACCCCAACACTTTTACAGAGACTTAAATCCTAGTTTTCTAGTAAGAAATCTGCTTCTTCTGCGTTGAATGAACTTCTTACAAAAGGAGCTGAAGCTACGAATTGGAAACCTAAGTCATAGGCTATTTTTTCATATTCTTTAAAAAGATCAGGATGAACAAATTCTTCTATTTCTAAGTCTGAACTTGGTGGTTTAAGATATTGACCTATTGTTAAAATATCACAATCAACTTCTCGAAGATCCTTTAATAATTTCACTACTTCTTCTTTTATTTCACCCAAACCTACCATTAACCCCGATTTTGTGAGTATTTCTGGATTCATCTCTTTTACCAATTTAAGCAATTTGAGAGACCTTTTGTAATCTGCTTGAGGAGTAACTTTTTTGAAGAGCCTAGGGACTACTTCCACATTATGATTAATAATATCTGGCTTTGAATCGACCACAATTTTAATGTCTTGTTCTTTACCTTTCAAATCTGGAATAAGTAGTTCTATTATAAGATTCTCGTCATAATTCCTTAACTTCTCTGTAATTTCAGCAAAATGAGTAGCCCCGCTATCGGGTAAATCGTCTCTTGTCACAGAAGTAATAACAACATGTTTTAGTCCTAATCTTTTTGTTGCTTCAAGTAAATGGTCTGGTTCATGTTCATCTAAAGGTTTAGGTCTTCCAAAATCAATATCACAGAATTTACAATCTCTTGTACATATGTCTCCCATAACAAGAAAGGTGGCTGTCTTTTTTTCAAAACACTTACCGATGTTTGGACACATTGATTCTTCACATACAGTATGAAGTTCTAATTTTCTCAGTATTTGTTGAACTTCACGGATTTTTTCTCTATCCATGCTTCCTATTCGTAACCATTCAGGTTTTCGGAGTCTAGTCATCTCTCTTAATCATCTCTTCTAATTGATTTTCTGTGATTTTTTCTAGTTTAAGATTGAATATCTTTTCAAATGATCTTTCGAATTTCTCATATATCTCCTTTATGTCCAATGACTTTCCAAGAACTTGTTTCATTGAAATTGGCTCATATTCAGTAATCCCACAAGGGATAATTAAGCGAAAATGATTCATATTTGTATTAACATTCAATGCCAAACCATGAGATGTAATCCTTTTTGATGCTCTTGCTCCTATTGCTGCCAGCTTCCATTTTCTTCCTTGATAATCTACCCAGACTCCAGGATATCCCTTTTTTCTCCACCCTTCAATCTTATATTCTTTTAATAATTCGATCAAAGTTTCTTCCATACTCCAAACAAATTGATCTACACTCATATTCAACTTTATCAAGTTAAGATGAAAGTAACCTACAAGTTGTCCTAATCCGTGATAGGTTACTTCTCCTCCCCTTCTTACTTCTATGATGTCAATTTCTTCTTTTTCAAGAATTTCATTAGTGGCTAAAATGTCGTCTCTTGATCCTTTTTTTCCAATTGTAAAAATTGGATTGTGTTGTAAAACTAATAAGAAATTGGCAAACTCACCGTCGTTTTCCTTTTTAGTTCTAATTCTCTGTTGCAAATCGAGAGAATAACGATATTCAAGGAGATTGTATTCGACAAGATAGCATTTTCTCATTGTTTTCTGTTTTTACATGTGTTTTTAGCAATTTTGGTTTGTCAGTTTCTTGTGTGTATCAGTAAAGTTGAAAAGTGAGTTCGTTATAGTTAATAATTGTTTATCTATGGCGAAATTTCTGACAATTTTACTCGCGGAAGCATCTATAGAATCCTTTCCAGAAGAACTGATGAAGGATATGGATGTGAGAAACTTCTTTTCTAAACTAAAGAAATCACCATCTGAAGTCATGCTAGATGTAAACTATCACAAACAACTCATCGGTGAACTTCCAGATTTTGAGAGACGAGGGAGACCCGATATTGTCCATTTTACCCTCTTGTCTTGTTTCGGTTCTATTTGTGCTAGAGAGGAAAGACTTCAAGTGATTATTCACACATATGATGACAGAGTAATATATCTCAATCCTGAAATAAGATTACCGAAAAGCATCGAGCGGTTTAACGGTCTATTTTTGCAGCTGTTTAAGAATGGAAGATCCCCTCCAACAGGAGATGAAGTATTAATGAATCTTTCAAAGAATTCGCTTCCCAATCTTCTGGAAGAGTTAAGGCAGAAGCATGACATGATAATTGAGTTCAGTGTTAAAGGAGAACAACTTACTTCTCTTGAATATTCAAAAATAATTTTTGAATCCACAAATCCCTTACTAATATTTGGAGCTTTTCCCCATGGAGAGATAAAGAATTTACCTAGAGAATTAGTTGACAAGAAGTTGGGCATTTATGAAAAAGGTTTAGATTTGTTTGCTGCAATATCTCAAATCCTTGCTAGTCAGCATATGATTGAAGAAGATTCACTTTCAAAAGAAGAAGGAACTGAAGAACAAAAAATTTCATGGGAGTAAGAGTTGAAGAATAAAAGAGCGACTTCCTAACGACATGTTTAAATTATTTCTTTAATTCGCTCAAAATAGGTGACAATACTGCCATTAGCTAAATTAGATAAGTTATTGCATCCCGAAAGTGTTGCCATTATTGGTGCTAGCCCAGATAAGAAGAAAGTGGGATATGCTGCCTTAAGAAACATGGTGTTAAGCGGTTTCAAAGGAAGACTTTATGCGATAAATCCAAAAGCAGATCAATATGGGGAGATTGAGGGAGTAAAGGTTTATGCAAGTATAAATGATATTGAAGATGAAGTTGATTTAGCTGTCATCTGTATTCCTGCAAGATTTATCCCATCATTAATGGACGATTTGGGGAAAAAAAGAGTTAAATATGCAGCTGTAATCACTGCTGGTTTTAAAGAAACTGGTTCTGAAGGTGCTGAGTTAGAGAAAAAAATTGTAGAGATTGCACGACAATATGGAATAAGAATTGTAGGTCCAAATATTTTGGGTATTATGGATACATCTGCTCCTATGAATGCTAGTTTTGCAGAACGCTCACCTATTAAGGGAGATGTGGCATTTCTGAGTCAAAGTGGAGCTTTGTTGACAGGAATATTGGATTGGAGCTGTGCTGAGGGAATTGGATATTCAAGTTTTGTTTCTCTAGGGAACAAAGCTGATTTAGATGAAACAGATTTTATTGAAGCTTTAGCAGATGATGAGCACACACTAGCAATTTTAGCATATCTTGAAAGCATAAGTAGGGGGCTTGATTTCATCGAAGTTTGCAAGTCAGTCACACGAAAAAAACCAGTTATTATTATAAAATCTGGACGTTCAATTGCCGGAGCAAGAGCTGCTTCCTCGCACACAGGCAGTATGGTGGGGGTAGATACAACCTATAATGTGGCATTTGAGAAAGCTGGTGTAATAAGAGCAGATGATGCTCAAGAATTATTTGATATGGCTTTTGCTTTTAGCTTCATGCCTATTCCTGAGGGAAATAGAATAGTTATAATTACAAATGCAGGAGGACCTGGAATATTAGCCACAGATGCAGCAGAAAAATCTGGTCTTGAACTTGCAACACTTTCTACTGAGTTTAAAGATAAACTAAAATCCTTCTTACCACCAGCTGCAAACATCAACAATCCTATTGATGCACTTGGAACCGCTCAAGCAGAAGACTATGGAACGGTTCTAGAGCTGTCCTTGCTAAGTGACGATGTAGATGGTGTAATTCTAATTCTTACTCCTCAGGCAATGACTGAGGGTCAAGAAACCGCAGATAAAATAATAGAAATACGTAAAAAATATCCACACAAGCCCATTATCACTGTTTTCATAGGTGGGGAGATTTTAGGACCAAGCATTTACCAGTTGAAAAAGAACAAAATACCTTGTTTTCCTCATCCAGAAAGAGGTGTGCGCGCAATGGGTGCTCTTGCTGAATATGATAAAATTAGAAAAAGACCCGTTGATGATAAAATTCCAAATCTAGATAGAGACAAAGAACAAGTTAGAAGTATCTTTGATAAAGTTAAATCAGAAGGGCGAAAGAACTTATTGGGTACAGAAGCAATTAACGTTGCAAAAGCATATGGGATTTATGTTCCTAATACCAAACTAGCTCGATCAAAAGAAGAAGCTGCATCTTTAGCTGAGGAAATAGGTTTTCCTGTTGTAATGAAAATAACAAGCCCTGATATTATACATAAAACAGATATTGGTGGAGTAAGGTTAAATATCAAAAGCAAAGATGAAGCTACTAAAACATATGAAGAAATAACCGCTAAAGCAAAAGAACACTATCCTGAAACCAAGCTTCTAGCTGTTGATGTTCAAAAGATGGAAAAGATAGGAAAAGAGCTCATTGTAGGGTCAATGAAGGATCCTCAATTTGGTTCTCTTGTTATGGTGGGTTTGGGAGGTGTTTATACTAACTTCTTTAAGGATGTAGCTTTTGGATTAGCTCCATTAACAAAATTAGAATCCGAAAAGATGTTACAGCGTACAAAAACATATACTCTTCTCAAAGGAGTACGAGGAGAACCACCATCCGATATAGCAGCAGTGAATGAAACTTTACTTAGAGTATCGTTATTAGTTACTGACTTTCCTGAAATAGAGGAACTAGATATCAATCCATTTTTTGTTTATGAGAAAGGAAAGGGTGTGTCTGCTTTGGATGTGAAAATAGCACTCGAATAGTGATGCTCCACGCATTTATTTTTGTATTATTTCTGTATTATGTATGTAACTTTTCAATTGTTATCTTCCACTTTCAGTTACTGTCAAAGTGTTTTCTCGCATTTTGGTAAATAACAAAAAAAGATTTTATTTCTATTTTTAGTTAATCTTTTGGATAGTTAATAAGCATTTTAGGTTCTCTTCAAAACTTCAAAACCTTGATATGAATATGATTGGTTTTTTAATCAACATTATCTTTAGCGCTTTCAAAGATAATAAATCCAGTCTTTAATTTTTCAGCTTCATCTTGTGATAGTTCAATTGTCTCTAGTTTATTTGGATCTGCAGGAATGATGGATGAATTTCCAAAAGGATCTTCAACAACGATATCGATTGGAAGATTATCATCAATATAAGAATCTAAGAGTTCGACATATTCTCTAATCTTTTCTCTTTCTTCATCTGAACTTGCATCACCTAAGAGGAAAGACGCTTTTCCTCTAATGTCGTGAAGTATACCTTCAATATTGTTGATAAAACCTTCCGCATTAGGACCCGGTTCTATCATTGCCCCTATTTGTGGAAAGATTATCGTTCCATTAGCAGCTCTAATGATTTTTGTAGTATAATCATTCTTATTTTCAGCATGGTAAATGTACCTGATTGGATCTTTGAATGAGAGATTGATAAAATCATTGTGCTTAAAATGACAGTCAGAACAAACCATATTGAAAAACCAAAGTTGAGGAAAATGAGGAATATCCATTATCTTTTGTGTAATTTTAGTATTGGCACTCTTGCACACAGGACATTTAACTTCCATCATTTCAAAATTATGTTCCTCTGTTGTCATTTAATCGCTTCTTACTTCTTTATAAATCATTTAAAGTTTAAGATAGAATGAAACTTAGTTCAATTAAACTACAAGTTTGAGCAGTAAATTTTTTTAGATTAAAATTCAAAGGGAGTTGATGAGAGAAGAGCTATTGGATATATACAACAAACTCTATGAAGAATATGGTTCTCAAAACTGGTGGCCAGGCGATGGGTTGGAAATTGCCATTGGAGCAATATTAACTCAGCAAACTAACTGGAAAAATGTGGAAAAAGCTCTTCTTCAGTTAAAAAATGCCCATTGCTTGAATATTGAATGCTTGCAGAAGATTTCTATTGAGGAATTAGAAGAACTAATCAAATCAAGTGGATTTTACCGCATAAAGGCTAGAAGATTAAAAAATCTAATAGAGCTACTATCAATCAACCCACAACCTGATCGTGAAACTTTGTTATCAATAAACGGGTTGGGTGATGAAACAGCGGACTCTATTATACTTTACTTATTTGAAAAGAAATATTTTGTAATTGATTCCTATACATTTCGAATTATGAATAGACTTGGTTTATATGATGGCAAGAATTACTTGGAACTCCAAAGAATATTTATGGATAATCTTCCAAGTAAGCTACAGTTATATCAAGAGTATCATGCATTGATAGTGAAACATGCAAAGAGTCATTGTATAAAGAGCAATCCTCAGTGTGTTAATTGTGTACTCAACAAAAGATGCAAATATAACATAGAAAAAAACAGTAAGAGTATGGAGCGATAAATGTGTTTCTTACTACAGAACAACAGAAGATGCTAGATGGGGAACATGGGCATGCAATTGCTAAACTCACCCATTTAATTGTAAAAATCGGTGAAGTAAATGGTGCAACAAGACTTATTCCCATAAAGAATGCACAAATTGCGGGTGTTTCATACTTAACTGTTGGTGAACCCATTTTTTCTTTTTTTAATATGTTATCTGAAGATAATGTCAAAGTTAGTGTTCCTAGTTGGTTAAATCCTGCTGGGATGGATATGAAGAAATGGAAAGAAATGGGGATAAAAAATGATTTTGCTGAAAAACAGCGTAGAATTATAAAACAATATCAAGAGATGGGAATACAAACAACGCTTACCTGTACACCATACTTGATTGGGTATAAGCCAAAATTTGGTGACCATTTAGCATGGAGTGAATCATCAGCTGTATCAATAGCTAACGCTTATTATGGTGCAAGGACAAACAGAGAAGGAGGTCCTTCCTCATTAGCATCTGCTATAATTGGCTTTACTGCTGATTATGGGCTACATAAAAAGGAGAACAGAGTTCCTAGAATAGTTGTAGATGTAAAAGCAACAATTAATCATTTTTCAGATTTCTCCGCTTTGGGCTACTGGTATGGGGAAAAGTTTCATGGAATTATTCCATATTTTAAAAGTGTAAAAAATGCAAATATTGATCAAGTAAAAATGTTGGGCGCGGCAATGGCTGCATCAGGAAGCGTGGCTCACTTTCACATTGCAAAGCATACACCAGAAGCTGAAAAAGTTGATTTGAGCCATATAAGTGAAACAGTTACCTTCGATGAAAGCGATAAAAAACAAATATACAACCATTTCAACCAGATAAAGGAAAGAGTAAATCTAGTTGTAATTGGTTGTCCTCATTCAAGCCTTGAGGACGTAAAACTTATTGATTCATCTCTTGGAGATAAGTCCATCAAGGAGGGGATTAAATTCTGGGTTTTTTCCTCTCAAAAATTGATGCAAAATGATGAGGCAAAGAAACTTTTAACTAATTTGGAAGAAAAGGGAGTGAAAATATTTACTGATACTTGTATGGTAGTATCTCCAGTAGTTAGGGAAAATTACAAAAATATTTTAACCAATTCTGCCAAAGCAGCATTTTATCTCACTAGAGATGGTACAAACAAAGTTACTTTACTTTCTTTGTCTGAAATTATAGAGGGGGTTTCTGAATGAAAACAATAAAAATACGTACTATTGTTGAAGGTATTGTAGAGGGAATTGCTTTAGTTTCCCCTATTCCAATTTCGTTTTTTGGTGGGGTTGATGCTGAAACAGGAATAATAACTGATTCCGAGAATCCATTATTTGGAGAAAGTCTTACTGATAAAATTTTTGTGTTTCCAGAGAGTAAAGGATCAACCGTGGGTTCTTATGTTATTTATGGTCTAAGTGTTAATAATGTGGCACCACTTGCACTTATAGCGAATAAGGCAGAAACAATTGTTATAGCAGGAGCAATACTAGCGAATATTCCCTTTGTTGATAAAACTGATCTTGATGTTACTACTTCAATTAAAACAGGAGATAAACTAGTAATAGATACTACTCAAAATATAATAAAAATAAAAAAGGAGTAGAATTGGTAAAAACTACTTACCTTCGTTTTTTACCTTGTTGTTCTGATAGTAATTTCTGAAATTCATCTCTTAACAAAGTTTCTTGTCCTTGCAAAGCTTGTTTTTTCTCCTCATCAAGCTTTTCCATTTGTTCTGAAAGGGCTTTTTCTTTTTCAATCCTTAATTCTTCTGTAACATCAGCAATTTCCTTTTCCTGCTGCTCTTTTAATTGTTCCAGGAGTTCTCTTTGATCGTTTTCTTTCTGAATATTGAATTTCTCTTCCAATTGTGCCTTTTCTTCTTCAAAACCTTGTTTTAATTTCTCAATTTCTAAGAGCTGATCCTCTTTCAATTGATTTTTCTGTACTTCAAACTCTTCTTTGAGGTTGTCACTAATCGAAAGAATTCTTTCCTCAATGAAGCTCTCTCGTTGAGTGTTAACCAAATCTAAGAATTCATTACCTGAAACTATGTTGATTATTTCAAAAACTCTATTAATGGAATTAATATTGGCTTGAGCTGTCTCGAATTCCTCATTATTGAGAATCCCTTCTGATTCTTTAATCAAATCATCAACAAATTTCATGACTAAATCTGTCGCCATTTCAGGAATTATTTCTATTGTCCTCATGAGATTCTTGAGTTCTAAACCCTTGGAAGATAAGTCAGCTAGTTCTATTTCATATCCTTTCGTTAAGCTTTTCTCTCTAAATATCAAATCATATGGTCCTATCATCATTGTTTGCTTAGTCTGCAGTTGATCATAGAATGTCATAGTGGCACTTAAATCATAAACTCCTTTTTTATTGGGTTGCGAACAACGTATGGAGAGCTTATGTTCAGTTGAATGGCCAGCAGGTAAATTAGCAATTGTAATTTCTGTTCCACCATCAATGATGTCGATTCCTTCTGGGAAATCGAGTTTGAAAACAAGATTAAATGCTTCACCATCACCTTCATTTTCAATAATTATGGATACATTTGTAGATTCTCCCAGTACTAAATCTCTAGAAATTTTTACCTCGGGAACGATTTTTGGTAATTTAACTTTTGACCTGAAATTTTTCACAACAATATCCATAGCATCGTCAATAGCTGGGAAGAATAATTCACCCATAATTTGTGATAGTCCTGGTTTTAAGTGGCCACCAACTAGCTGTTGAGCATTAAGTAAAGCTGTTGTATCTGAATCTTTCACAGCTTTAATGGCATGACCTGCTGCATACAGAACTTGTTGAGCTCTAGTAAAACCAGGATCATCCTGAATTTGCTCAATGTATTGCTTGTAAAGTTGTTCAGCTGACTGAAATTCTTCTATGGAGAAGAAGAAAAAGCATGCAGTAGAGATTAATACTATACCTCTATCATATTCATTCCATAATAGATATTCTTGTGCTGCATTGACCAAATCTTCGATTACAGCATTTGTTGAAGCTCTCCAATCATCTACTGCTCCAATTTTTTTGAAAATATAGGAAACATAATAGATATTTTGTGAACTCATACGAAATTGTTTCTTCTCTTTATTTTCTTCTGATGCTCGGATAAAATTCTTAATCGCTTCATGGTACAAGTCCTCAGCTTGTGCCAACCCCCTAGTTGCTTCCTGATTTCTAGCAGCCTCCAAATATTTCCTTGCAGAGTCGGCATAATTAGCACTTTTAAACAAATCTCGTGCTTCTGACATTAGTATAGCAAGGTCCTCGTCATAAGATTTTTCCATAAATTTTAAGCTACAATCTCAATATATAAATTTATTTAAGCGCGCAATGAACCTTGTTTAGAAGGCTTGAAAAGTTAAACATTTTTTATAGGTCTCTTTTTACATACATTGAAAGAAAAATACAAATTTGAAATTCTAAGTGGTGGACCGGACGAGATTCGAACTCGCGGCCTCTTCCATGCCAAGGAAGCGATCTTCCAGACTGATCTACCGGCCCCACTTGAGAAGTAGTTAAAAAAGAAAGATTAATTCATTCTAGTAAACTTAAACATACCCTTTAGTGTCTGTGCCATGCATAGTTTCGGATTTTTGAAGATCGTCCAAAACCACAAGATGCACAATTTTTATGTCTTTTGTGATAGGAATGACGACCACATCTTCTACAAACTATGTGAGTTGATCTTTTGTTATGTCTTCCAAATGATGGTGTTCCCTTAGTCATTTTTTTTCACCTTTTTGAAATTATTTAGGGGGGGGACTAATCATAATTACGTTATCGCCACGTATAATTACGTCTCCAAGTTTTATTGCTCCTTCTGAAGCTATCTCTTCTGCTTCTTCTAATGTTAGATTAAGATGAATATCATAGTTTTTGAGAATACCTCTCATTCGACGATTACCTCGAAGTCTAATTAATACTCTTTTTTCTCTTGCTTGATTCAAGATATCCATCGGTTTATTTACGCTCATAGTTTTTTACTCCAAAACATTACGAGTTGAAACTCTAAGATTTCATTATAAATATTTTGATTAAAGAAAAAAATAGGTGTGAGAGATATGATAACCTATTCTTTGAATATTTCTTAAAAACATTAACCCTAATCTCCAAAGAAAAACTCTTTAGTTAAAAATCGTTACCTTTAAGTAGCAAGTATCTTGCTTCTGTCTTAAGTTAGTATTATTAAATGAGGCGAAGCTAATGAGTAAAGAACTAGTGACTGTTGATTTACTAGTAGATGGAGGACAAGCATCTCCTGGTGGAGCTATGGGACCTGCTTTAGGACCACTCGGTGTTAATATGGGTAATGTTGTCAAAGAGATAAACAAACAAACCGAAGCTTACAAGGGTATGAAAGTTCCCGTAAAAGTTACAGTTGATAAAAAAACCCGTGAGTTTGAATTGGAAATTGGTATACCACCAGCATCAGCATTAGTACTAAAAGCTGCGAACTTAACAAAAGCATCTGGAAATCCTAATACAGAGATAGTTGGCAATATAACTTTTCCACAACTTATAGATGCTGCTAAAGCTAAATGGGCCGATTTAACTGCTGGATCAATAAAAACTGCATGTAAAGAGATCTTAGGTACAATGGTATGTATGGGTGTAACCTGTGAAGATAAAGATCCTAGAGATGTGCAAAAGGAAATTGATGTAGGTAAGTATGAAGAGCTTCTAGCTGCTGCAGAGGAATAGGACTTTTGGCTGTTACTCAACAGAACAAATAAAAATATACTATAAAAAAGATAAATGAGGTACAATTTATGAGTAAAATGATCTATAAGATACGAGGCTTTTTCATAAACAGCAGAAAAGTACTTCGACATGCAAAAAAGCCTAGTAGAAGAGAACTATCCATTACAGTAAAAATGAGTGCAATTGGTATAATCCTTATTGGAGTGATTGGATATGTTCTTAGCTTACTATTTAATGCAATTATAAATGCGATTAATCCACCAACTTAAGTTTACCTCAGATAATAAAAAATAACAAACGAAGTGACATTATGCCCATCTATGCCCTTAGAACAACAATAGGTCAAGAACATTCACTGAGTGAATATTTAGCGCGTAGAGCAGAAAACAGACCCCATCTTAAAATATATTCTGTTTTAGTGCCAGGTGGGTTAAAAGGATACATTTTTGTTGAAGCAGAATCCATCGATGATGTTGAAATCCTTGTAGAAGGTGTAAGACATGTTCGAAAACGACCTAGAGCTTCTCGAGCTGAAGAAATCCCTATTGATGAGTTAGATCATTTCTTAATGCCAAGACCAGTCATTGAGGGTGTGGATATTAACGACATTGTAGAAGTAATAAATGGACCATTCAAAGGTTCCAAAGCAAGAGTTACAGATATCCATGTCGGAAAAGAGGAAGTCACTGTAGAACTTCTTGCAATGGATTTACAAATTCCAGTAACTCTTTCTGGAGAATCAATTAGAGTAAAGGAAAAAGCCGTTGAAAAAGAGCATGATGAAGAATATCTCCTATAGTCTAAAGAAATTCTTCTAACGTTAATCTATTTTTAGGCATTTTTATAGGTCTAGCAAATAATTTGAGTTTTTGTCTAACAATAGCTGCAAAGTCTGAATCAAAACCATAAAGAGTATATACCTTCTGGGGATTTACAGCCTTAACGTGCTCAAGCAATTCATTGCAGTTAGCATGCATTGAAAAAGGAAAAGCTTGTTCAAAACTCGAATATGCAAACCGTGAAGCTTGTCCAGTAACTATTCCTCTAGAGATTTGATGAGATTTCAAAAATTCAGGAATTTCCTTAGCTGCTCTTGGAAGTAGAACTACACTTCTTTCAGCTTTCAATTCACTATCATTTAATAAATCAAAACGATTCCACTGAAGATTATGACCTTCCTTCTGATATATTTTATTTATTTCACTAGTTCTATTATCACAGTAAATGTCCACAGATAACATCTCATTTAGATAAGCTATAATTTCTTGTGCAGGTCCTAAATGACCCATGTTGATCACAGGAACTTTATTCTTTTGAAGATTTTCCGCTATCCATTTTAGAATTGAGGTTTTTATTCTTTCACGAGAATCAAAAAATAAGTCTCCCTTTCCATATGTAGCCTCAGTAATCAAAATGTCTACTTCGTCTTCTGGTACAGCGGCTTTTGGTACAGTTAGCATCTTATTGGTACTTATATCACCCGTGTAGCAAATAGTTAAATCATCAAAATAGAATACAATCTGTGCAGCACCCAGTAAATGACCTGCTGGAATGAATTTAACTTCCACATCGTTGATGTTAATTGTTTTTTCTAATTCAATGAACTTTGTATTTCTTGTCTTTCTTGCTGTTAAACTTTCGAAAAGTTGACTAGCAATTTCTGTTGAATAAACTCTTATTCCTTCGTTTGGAAACGCTAGAGAATGATCAGTATGTGCGTGTGTTATAAGCGTTGCGTCACAGTTTTCTGCTGCTTTGACTGTTGTTGGGTCAGCTATGAGAGTAAGATTCTCTGGTTTTTTGAGGAATTTAATCCCTTTGTCATATTTGAAAAGTGTAGGCATAACTGACCTCCTAATTTTGATTTTCTGATTTAACTCACTAAATAGATGATTTAAGTTTTATTAATATCATTTCGTTTACATTCACACTCACTCTAGTTCACTTACCACTGCATCTGTAAAGTTTCTAAACTTAAGACCTAACATCATTGAACCTTCAAACTTAATTTCTTTAGCCATGTATGCGGAAGCTGCGTTTACAGTCCCCATAAATATTCCACAGGCAATAGATGAATCAATCCAAATTCTCACACTTGGTTGTTCAAGTTTGCCTTCACCTGTAGTGAAATTTCCGTTGTTAATTTTGATGTAGTAATATTTCTCATCACTAATTGAGATTTGGAATTCTAGTTTCGCTTTCTTATTCTTCTTCTGTATCTTTTCATTCTCATTACAGACTTGAGCTAGCAAATCTAGATAGTCGAGTATATCGTCATTAGTGAATGTACGTCGCTTAATCTTTATTCTCATTAAAGATTTTAAATCCCCAACTTTTTGATCAAGTTCATCAGCAAACAACAAATCGGCTTCAGAAGTTTCAATGATGTTTGCTAATTCATATCCTTCTTGCACAGAATCGAGAATTTTCCGAGGTTGAATCTCTTTACAATCACCTATTTTGAAGATTTTATCAATTTTTCCTTTGGCTAGATTTTCCGCTTCATTTGAGGCTTGTGCAATTGTAATAACAATATCATCATAGTCAATTGTAGAATTCTGACCACTTTGTTCTATAGTGAGTTTGTTTTCTTTTATTTCTTTAACTTCAGTTATCAGTAATATGTCAATTTTTTCATCGTCTTCTAATGCTGTAATCACTTCTCTTGCGACAAGAGAGTAAAGATCAGTACCTAATCGCTTTTGTTTGCTGATTAAAGTGACTTCTTTATTTGCGCAAGAAAGAAATTCTGCTACTTCTATACCAATCATATCTCCCCCGAGTACAACTATTCGTTGTCCCTTTGGAATTTTTCCACCTAAGATTTCAGTGTAAAGATGATATTTGCTTTCTTCAATCCCTTTTATGTCTGGAATTTTAGGAGAAATACCTGTTGCTAGAACAAGCATATCTGGTTTATATTCAGAAAGAATCTCTTCTGAAAATGGTGTTTTTAGTTTAACCTCAATACCTAGATTATCAAAGGTGAAATTATAATAATCAATAAGATTCTGAACTTCTTTCTTCATTGGGGCCATTCTTGCAAAATTCAATGAACCTCCTAAGAATGCGCTTTTTTCAATAACACGTACATCGTGATTGCGTATTTTTGCTATTCTAGAAAACTCCATGCCTGCAGGACCCGCTCCTACAACCAAAATTTTCTTTGATTCTTTCGTAGTTTCTATATCTTCATCAGAACCAATTAAGTTTGGATTAATTGCGCATTGCACTTGTTGTTCTGTCATTATTTTATTTAAACAAGCATTACATCCTATACAGGTGCGTATAGTTTCTTGTTTTCCAGCTTTAATTTTATTTGGAAACTCAGGATCTGCAATTAGTGCTCTTCCTATAGATACTAAATCAGCTTTATCCTGTTGTAAGATTTCTTCTGCAATTTCTGCTGTATTAATTCTTCCTACTACAGCAATTGGTGTTTTCTTCAGAGCTTGTTTAACTTGTTGAGAATTATAGCTGAAACACCCCTTTGGATAGTTCATATATGGCACAACAGGGAATCCAGGACTATCAAAAACCCCTCCAGTTATGTTTATTAGATCAATTCCTTCATCTTCTAGAATTTGAGCAATTTGAATAACATCTTCTACTTCCAACCCTTCTTGAATATAATCACTACCATTTAATCTAAAACCAATTATGAAATCATTACCACATTTCTTTCTTACTTCTCTTATGATTTCAACAGCAGCTCTAGTTCTGTTTTCAAAAGATTGTCCCCCATATTCATCATCACGTTTGTTTGTCCTCAAAGAAAAGAATTGGTTGAGCAAATAACCATGTCCAGCATGAATCTCTACACCATCAAAGCCAGCTTTTTTTGCTCTTAAACAAGCATCCCCATATCCCTTTACAATTTTAGAAATTTGTTTCTGAGTTAATGGTTCTGGTATTTCACCAGCCATTTCAAAAGGAATAGCTGAAGGTGCTACTGCTTGAAGACCTATCATATACGAGGAGGCTTGAGCACCAGCATGATATATCTGTATTAAAGCATGAGCTCCGTGTTTCTTAATCACATTAACCAATTCCTTGAACTTGTTAATTCTCTTATTACTTTCAATACTAAGCATAGTAGCTGTTCCAGCGCCTTTTTTATCAAAAAAAGCACCTTCAACAATAATTAAACCAGCTCCACCTTTTGCTCTTAATTCATAATAATCAATCAATTTATCTGGAACATTACCTTCTTCATCACCAAAATTGGTATCCATTCCTGGCATAATAATACGATTTCTAAGATTTGTTTTATTGATTGTAAACGGTTCAAATAATTTCATATGATATATCTCCTAGTACAAGAAGAAGTAAATAGTAAGTAGAATAAAAATATTTGTTGTATATCTGCTCAATAAACTTAAAGTATCTATTTAGTCTAGAAAACAAGATAATAGATGACTGAAGAAATACCCCTTTTCAGAAAATATCCGAAATTAAGAAATATTCCTTGGGTTTCTACTATTAACTCCCCCACTCCAATTCACAAAATGGAAGAAATAAGTAAAGAGCTTAACCACAAAGAAATTTGGGTTAAGAGAGATGATTTAACAGACGACATATATGGTGGAAACAAACCAAGGAAGTATGAATTTGTCTTTGCTGATATATTAAAGAAAAATAAGAAAAGGATTCTTACACAAGGGGCAATTGGTACAAACCATGGTTTAGCAACCACAGTACATGCAAGAAAGTTTGGTTTGGAAACCCATCTATTTTTAGTAGAACAGAAATTATCTCAACATGTGAGGGAAAATCTTCTTTGTCATCATTATTTTGGTGCAAGGTTAAACCTGATGAAGAGCAACTTTCGAAGAAAATTAGCAATAAAAACAAAATTATTCATTGATAAAAAAGCGTATTTTGTTACAACAGGTGCAAGTTCTCCATTGGGGACATTAGGGTTTGTTAATGCTGCTTTTGAACTTAAAGAACAGATAGATGCAAAACTAATTCCCGAGCCAGATAAATTGTTTGTAACAGTTGGTTCTCTTGCTACTTGTGCAGGATTAGTTCTAGGTTTGGAATTGGCACGAGTAAAAACACAAATTGTGGGTATAGGGGTAACTGATCCTTCTTGGAGCTCTAAAAAAGCTACATCAAATCTAGCAGCAAAAGCATTAGAAATTATGAGAAAGAAAGACTCCTCTATTCCAGAGGTGTCAAATGAGCTTGAAAAAAGATTAATTGTTGACCATTCTTATTTTGGGGGGCAATATGGTGTTCCTACCAAAGAAGCATTTGAAGCAATTGAAATAGCAAAGAAAGATAATCTAAAGTTAGAATATGTCTATACTGGTAAAACGCTCAGTGGTCTCTTAGATTATATTAGGAAAGAAAAGGTCTCAAAAGATGAAGTAGTATTATTCTGGAATTCAAAAAGTTCTGCTGATTTAGCACCTTATGTCGAGAAAACAAAATACAAAGACCTACCAAAAGGATTTCACAAGTTCTTTGATGGAACAATAAAAATGATGGAAGAAGATGTTTGATTTTGCTATTTTAAAGATTTCAAGATTTTTCTTTAATTTCTTCATATTCGGATTTTAACATTTCATAATATATCAGCCCAAAACGTTTGTCTTCTTCAATACTACATTCTCTCAAGTGACCTTCCTTAGCAAAATTCAGCCTTTCTGCAAGTTTAATACTTTCTACATTTGTGTCTCTTGTAATGATTATAATTTTGTATGTGCATTAAATGATTATCTAAGAGCTCTTATGACTTCAGAAAGATTGAACGAATAGAATGCATTAGAATTCTGATACCAAAGCAACAATGTCTGGACCTGTGTGTGCAGATATTGTAACCCCTGTACATCTTTTTATTATTCTCACATCTTTGAAGTATTTTTCTACTTGTTTCTCCATTCTTCCAGCTAATTGTTCATTATTACCATGAAGTACAATAACTTGTTTTGGAAATCTGGAAAAATTCTCTGAAGTTAATTCGAGGATTTTTTGAAAACCTTCATCTGTTTCTGTTACAGTTGCAGCAACTTCGTTTTTGCCTTCTTCATTAACGACTGTAATTGGTTTCTTTCTTAGTAGTGTTCCAAGAATGTATTTTGTCACTGAGATTCTACCTCCCCTACGCAAGTATTTTAGTGAAGGAAGAAGTATGTAAGTTTTGATGTTTTTAACATGTTCTCTTAGTCTTTTTGCTATTTCATCAGCATCTAAACCTTGTTCTTGTAGTTTCAAACCTTTTTCTATCAACAATACTTCAGAATATGATGCATTCAATGCATCAACAAGATGAACCTTAACTTTGTCATTTTTCCTCTTAAGCATATTTACCCCCAAGCGTGCGCTGTTCATTGTTCCACTTAAACCTGAACTTAGAGTTACCACTATTATTTCTTCTACTCCTTCTTTTGCTAGTTCTTCATACACTGTAAAGAAATCATTAGGGGTTGGTTGAGCAGTTTTTGCGGAGAAATCACCAACTGTGTCATATTTGCTATAGTAGGAATCAAGATTAAAACTTCTATCCTCCTTAAGTACAACATCATCTGCATCACTAAAAGTTACAGTCAAAGGAACAACTTTTACACCTATTTTTTCAGCATAATCAAGATCGATATCTGAACCACTATCTGTAATAAAACCTATTTTCATAGTTTTTCCATTCATTTCCTAATTTATAAAAAGTTCTCTGAAACAAGAGAATAAGAAATAATAAGAAGAGAAATGGTGGCCGGACCGTGATTTGAACACGGGATCTCCTGGTCCCAAACCAGGGGCCATACCAAGCTAGACCATCCGGCCAATAATTCTACACTATTTGCGTTTAACTCATCTAATTAAGCTTTTCGTTCTTGTTATACGGGCTTAATCAAACATTGCTCTATTTGCTAGCATTAGCAAAACATCTTCTGTTAACCAGTTATTAACCTGTAACCAGAGTTTGTTTATCAAAAAATCTGCAACAACTTGGTCAGGATTTGCTGGCTTGCTCATAACACTAGGAGGGAAAAATGTTCTGTCTCTGTCATGAGCACCAAAATTATGACTGATTTCGTGTTGAATAAGATTTTCAGCCCAATCTCCGACAATTGTTAACCAACTATACTCACCTAGTTCTCCTGATTGACCGAAATGAAAACATGCATTCATTTCATAATAAGCAAATCCAAAGTGTTCAGATGTTTGATTCGAATATGATGTTAAAAGATCAAAACCATGATTTTGGTTAGATCTGCCTGTTACAACATTCCATTCAGATTCCAAACCTAACATCTCCCCTGCTGAAGCTAAAGCATCATCATCCACCACTATCCAGCTAAGATTAGATGGGTGCCATTCGAGTTCTAGAATGGGTATCAGCTTGATTCCAAGTTCCTTTTCAAAGAAATATGATGTTGCTGCAATGGTTGTAAAGAGATCTGATCTTCCTATCTCGTCTACAATGGTTTCCCAATTGTCATTAAGCATCAAAACATAAACACGATGTTCGTATTGTAGGATGGATAAACCATCTAGGTAGACATTGGTATTATTATCGGCATAGGTGAAAGATATCTGTAAGGTAACGTTGGTGATTCCTGAAGCTTCACCATAGTGTATAATCTGATTTTGTACTGAACCTACATTGAGTTCCAAGCTCATATTAGCTTCGATGCCATCCAAGAATAGCTTGAAGTTAATGCTACAATTGATACTTTCTATAATTTGTTCAAAAGAGAGAAAATGACTGTTGGTCATATTAATTGTTTGCGAGATGCTAACCCAGATAGAATTATTTGGTTGTACATCTTGATTATTGCTAATAAGAAGGCTATTTCCATCCAGAAAACCATGGGTGGAAATTCCTACAGAGGTATTATCGCTCACTTGATTAATATTCCAACCACTTAGTCCATCCTGAAATTTTTCATTTGATAGTTGTTCTATTTCTTGTGGATTAATAACATTGAAAGTCATTGACAATTCTTCTAAAACATCCGGAGCTTTATCCCCAAATGTGAAATTAACAAACTCTGTTTTATATTCTCCAACATTTAGTGCAAAGAATCCCATACTTGTGTTTAACAGAGGTCCAACATCAATGGTAATAAGCTCAGTACCTCGTAGAAGTTCTTGATTGATATCATAATGGATTGTATCATTAAGGGAGTACAGAGTGGAACTAATTCTTATTTCAACAGCTTCAACCGTTAATCTGTTAATTCCACTGATATCTAACTCAAATATTAGCGTTAGAGGATCTCCTTTCAATATTTCTTCTGGATGTGATAAGGAAACTAAATTAGCTTCTCCCGAGAAATAGTTAGAAATAATTGTGTTAGTAACAAAGTAACCACCCACACCCACAGCTGTTAAACCAATTAATAATATTGCAATAAGAGTGGTTTTTTTCAAACTACCTTCACTAAAGGAATAATATGTTAAACTATTATATATTCTTTGGATTGTAAAGAAGGAAGAGGATTATACACTTTCAGGTTCTATTTCTACCTTTTCTCCCATTTTCCTTTCTGTTCCAGTAAGTAATCGTTTGAGGTTCGCCTTATGACGCCAGAAAACAAAAACTACCATTACACTAGAGACGATTAATGCCCAGAGACTGCCATTGAAAAACCAATTAGTTCCTGCAAAAATCCAATATATGACAGGTGCCACTAATGCCATTATTAAATTTGAAAGTGACATGATTTTGGTAAATTTGAGTAATGGAATCCACAATAGAATAATAATCACAAAAGCAATGGGGTTGATTCCCAGTATTGCACCAGATCCTACAGCTGCAGATTTTCCTCCTTTGAATTTAACCCAAACAGGTAAAGCATGACCTACTACTGCCATTAGAGCTACTAAAGTTAACAAAAATCCTTCGTCAAGGAATTTTGGAAAGTCTGTTCCTCCACTTTTAGTTCCAAACCCTGAATAATTACCTAACCAGATATAAAGTCTCGCTAGAAGCACTGGTATTGTCCCTTTAATCATATCAAGTCCCATTGTTAGGAAACCTGCTTTCTTTCCTAGTGCTCTCATTACATTAGTTGCACCCATATTTCCAGAACCATAGTCCCTTATGTCAATTCCACGACCAACTTTGCCAACTATATATGCGAAAGGTATAGAGCCAAACAAATAGCCTGCAACCACTAAAAGAATCTCATATAGAATCTCATATGCCATAGGGTAGAAGATTGTAGACTTTTATTTAAAATTTGCCAGAAGATAAAAAGTACACAAAAAGAAATAGGATAGATTTAGAATAAAAAAGAGAGGAAATGTTTATTTCTCAACGCAAATCATAGTCATGGTGCTACGTACATTCTCTAAAGCTCTTAGATTTTCAGTAACAATTTTCTTTAACTCATCCATTGTATCTGCTTCAATTTTTGCAATTAGATCATAAACACCATAAACAACATGAGCTTCTTTTACGTTGGGTAAGGACATTAGTTGGTTGAGTACGCCCTTTTC
>JAUWEG010000011.1 GCA_030608385.1 Candidatus Heimdallarchaeota archaeon | reverse complement strand
TCTTGAAACAATTCCTGGTAATGTACCAAGATTGATTAATCCCCCAAAGGGATGTCGTTTCCATCCAAGATGTAAATATGCAACTGAAATTTGTTCTCGTGTTCGACCTCCTGAATTTAAGTTCGGCAGGGGTCGTCGTGTCGCTTGTCATCATTTCGAGGAACTAGATTTGCATATAGATATGGAAGCTATACGTGAGAGTAAAAAAGCTATAAAGGAGGAAGCATAAATGACTTCACTTGAAGAATATGAAACAATCGATCTCTTCTCCCATTGGGACCAAAAAACACAACCCATTATAACACTTGATAACCTAAAGAAATGGTTTCCTGTAAGTCAACAGTCAATCCTTTTCTCTCGAGTGGTTGCAAATATTAAGGCTGTTGATGGAGTAAACCTATTTCTTAATAAAGGTGAGACTCTGGGTCTAGTTGGTGAATCAGGCTGTGGTAAAAGTACAACAGCCAGAGTTGCTGTCAAGTTAGAAGAACCTACCGAGGGTTCTGTTTATTTCAAAGGAATAGACATCTTCCAACCTATGTCTCGTGAAGAAGAACTAGCTGTTAAACGTCAATTACAGATGGTTTTCCAAGATCCTTATTCCAGTTTGAATCCAAGGAGAATGGTTCTTGATCTAATCAAAGAGCCTTTTGATATACATTATCCAGATATGCTCTATGAAGAAAAAGAATCAAGAGTTCTTGAAATTCTTGCAAAGGTAGGATTAGAAGATTACCATGCTTTAAGATATCCTCACGAGTTCAGTGGTGGTCAAAGACAAAGATTAGGTATTGCAAGGTCTTTAGCAATTCATCCGGAAGTAATTTTGTTAGATGAACCAGTTTCAGCTCTTGATGTCTCAGTACAAGCACAAATCTTGAATCTTCTACATGACTTGCAAAAGGATTTCGATCTAACTTTCATGTTTATTGCACATGATCTCAGTGTTATCAAACATGTTTCAGATAGAGTAGCCGTAATGTACCTAGGAAAAATCATGGAAATGTGTCCAACAGGAGAATTGTTCCGTAAGACAGCTCACCCCTATTCAGTATCTTTGCTATCAGCTATTCCTCGTCCAGATCCTCGTATAAAGATGGATCGTATAATTCTTGAGGGCGATGTTCCAAGTGCAATTAATCCTCCTACAGGATGCCCATTTCACCCAAGATGTTACAAGGCTCAAGAGATATGCTCGAAAGTTACTCCTGAATTAGAGGAAATAGAACCACATCACTACGTTTCATGTCATTTTCCAGAAATTTAATTTATTACTTTTTTCTTTTCTTTTTATTTTTGAATTAACTCTGAACAATAGAGAGTCTTTTAACTTTATTCGATAAAAACACCTTAATGCATGGGTCACAATATTATAAGAAACGAATTTATACTTTCAAAGCATTCAGGCGAGACGTTTCCAAAATATTCAGAAATAGATCTCAGATTAAAGAATCTAGGAAAACAAAGAGACTGTCTCCACAGTTCAGAGAGCGAATTATGTTAGCTGTAACAGCTGTTTATGGTTGTAGATATTGTGAATGGGGTCATACAAAATCAGCATTAAATCTTGGATGTACAGAAGAAGAGATAGAACAGATTATGAGGTACGATTTCGGTTCTTGTGACCCTGATGAAGTTATAGGCCTTGCCTATGCCCAACATTATGCAGAAACAGGTGGATCACCAGAAGAAGATGCAAGACAGAAATTATTGGAATTTTATGGTGAGCAAAAGGCTCGAGACATTCAACTACACATAGATATGGTTACAATAGGGAACTTACTTGGAAATACAGTAGATGCTTTTGAAAGTAGACTAAAAGGTTTACCACCAGAGAATGGATCGTTTCTATTTGAGTTAATCCTTTATTCCTTTGGCTTTCCTTTTGTTAAAATCTTTAATAGAAAAGAGAAAAAGAAAAGTAAGAGTTAGTAGCCTTCTTTAAGATTTACTTCATTCAAGAATTTCTTCTTGCCTTCTGCAAATCTACGTATATTTTCTATTTGTTCATCCCATCTCTTTAGATCACTCATAGGTGATGCACCTCTATGAGGGGATAAAATGACATTATTTAGTTCATGAAAAGGATATGAGGAAGGATATTTTTTCCCTCTGTCATCGTCTTCTGGTTGATAATTATACCAAACATCGATTGCAGCACCAGCTATTTTGCCTTCCTTCAGGGCTTCAAATAAACTCTTCTCATCAATGATTGGCCCTCTACCTATATTAACAAGTAAACTATCTTCTCCCAGTAATTCAAGTTCTTTTTCCTGGATTAAACCTTCAGTTACAGATGTTAAAGGTAAGGCAACAACTAGAATATCAATTTCTCTCAGGAATTTTGGGAGATCATTAGAAGAATACTGTTCTGCAGGAGTAACTAAAGGTTCCATTTGTTTGCTCCAATTATTTCTTAGAATGGAAAAGTCGACATTGAATCCAGACAGAAAAGTGTGTACTAATCTATTAACTGCCCCATATCCTAGCAAACCTACTTTTCTTCCACGTAGAGGTATAGAGGTAGAAAATGAATCGCCCCTTCTCCAATGACCCTCAACCATCCAATTATGGTGAAGAATCACCTTGTTCATTAGAGCCAATAAGATTGCTACAACATGCTGAGCAGTGAAGTAAGCATTACCATGTCCATTGACTAAAATTAACTTTCTATTTGTTGTTACTTCTCTGAAAAGGGGAACAAGATGTTGTACTCCTGCTCCTGGATTAATGAAAAGCTGAAGCTTGGTAGCAACTTCAAGTAATTCTTTTGTTGGTCTCCATCCCATGATAATATCAGCCTTTGGAGCAAGTTCTAACAAATTTTGTCCAGAAAAATCTTCGGGAAAAATCAGCTTGACATTATGGTATCCTTTTAGTCCTTCTTCTAGATAATTTCTTAAAATATCATTTGGTTTCCAGATACAAAGAACATTAACTTCTTTTTCACTCATTATTGATATGAAAAGATTTCTTGATTTTAACCTTTAGTTTTATAACTGCCTATGTATTTTACTAATTGATAACTAGAATGGTGTATGAAAATGTCAAGGGTAAAGATATCTGTTATTAAAAATAGTTCAGGTGACTAAAATGAAGTTTGGTTATACATTAGAAAACTTTGATATGAATTTAGAAAGAGATTTTTTAATTGAAACTGCTAAAATTGCAGAAAAAGCAGGTTTTGAATCTCTTTGGACTATTGATCATATCATGCAATCTGATGAAAAAGGTTTGACAATCTATGGAAATACTACTACTGCACTTTACAATAATATTGCCGAACCCTTAACAACGATAGCTTTTCTCGCAGGACACACAAATCGAATTAAATTTGGAGTTTCTACACTAGTTCTTCCGATAAGGAATCCTATCATTGTAGCTAAACAGTTAGCCACTTTAGATTATCTAACTAATGGAAGAATTGTAATGACATTCGGAGCGGGATGGAATGAAACTGAATTTGGTTATCTTGGAGAAAACTTCAGAAAACGCGGCAGCAAACTTCGTGAAGGTCTTCAAATCATACGAACCTTATGGAGAGGAGAAACTTCATTTGAAGGGAAATATTTTCAATTCAAAAACGTGAGTTTCAAGCCATTAAGACCTGAACTTTCCAAATTGCCCTTAATTGTTGCAGGTACATCTGATTATATGATAGAAACAGCAATAGAATATGGGGATGGATTACATCCAGCTGGTGCAAGTGGGGAGGAAATCAAACAAATAATTGCACCTTATCAGGATAGATTAAAGGATAGAGATTTCCATTTATCAGTTCATTTAGATGTTTATAGAGATACAGATTTAGAACAAATAATCAACGAATATGAAGAAAACGGAATTCACAGAATAGTTTTTGATCTATCCAGAGGAGATATCAAACCAGAAGAAAGATTAGATTTTCTAGAACGATTAAGCGACCATGTAAGAAGCTTTTAAACTATTTGTGAATCAAATATCATTCAGATGATGTTTGACAAAGAATTCATAGAACTGATTAGAGCAGCCTTTCCTAGAGCATCTACTGACTTCAATGGACGAAAGCGTGCTTTCTTTGATAATGGCACTGCAACACTTGTATTGGGGCAAGCAGCTCAAGCAGAAGCTGAAGCTCGAATCAATTGGAGTGCGAATGTAGGAGGTATTTTTGATGAGTCCAGAAAAGCAAGTGAAATTATCTTTAAGGGGAGACAAGCGGCAGCAGATTTTTTAAATACTCCCGACCCATCAACTATTGTTTCTGGAGAATCCTCAACTTCTTTGCTCTTCAATTTAAGCTATGCTTTGGGCAAAAATCTCACAGGCAGAGAGAATGTTGTCACAACAAATTATGAGCATTATACCAACATAGATCCTTGGGTAGAACTGAATAAACGTGGAAAAATCAAGCAAGTTCGATTTGCCAAGCTGAACATGGAAGAAGGTACACTCGATATGAATCACTTACAAGAGCTGATTGATTCTAATACAAAAATTGTAACCATTACAGCTGCTTCGAATATGCTGGGAACAAAAAGTCCTTTGGAAGAGATTGGAAAATTAGCACGAGAAGTTGGGGCATTTTTTGTAGTGGACGCAGTACATCATATTCCTCATGGACCAACTGATGTTCAAGCTTTAGATTGTGACTTTCTTGTTTTTTCAGGATACAAACTTTTTACTTCTCATGGTAGTTTTCTCTATGGTAAGAAAGAACATCTTGAAAATCTTCAACCTTTCAAAGTAAGAACAGCTCCAAAAACTCCTCCAGGCAAATTTGAGTGGGGAACCAGGAATCAAGCAACATTTGCAGCTTTTAGTGGTGTTATTAATCATTTTCTTTGGTTATCAAGGGAGGTTCAATCAAAGTACGAAAGTAAATTCTCGAATTTTGATGAAAATAAGCGTGCATTGAAGATTGCAATGGATGCAATAGAAAAATACGAAACAGAATTTTCCAAAGCCATCCTTACTGGATTTGAGGATATCCCAGGTTTACTAGACATGCCAAAAGTAACAGTATACGGATTGACTGACCTAAATCGATTAGACGAAAGAGACCCAACTTTTTCTTTTGAAGTGGATAACATTCCTGAAGAAGAAGTAGTTAACCGTCTCTGGAAGGAAGGAGGGATAGCAGCTCGCGCAGGTCACTATTATTCATATGCTCAAGACATCTATAATAAGCAGAAGATTATCAGAATTAGTTTAGTTCACTACAATACAATAGAAGAAATAAGGCTATTCTTGAAAACCTTGGATTCAATATGTAAATCAAGATAACACTCAATTCTTACAAAAATAAGATAGATGGAAAAAGGAAGCTAGCTCTACTAAGCTTGCTATATCATTAATAAGAATGCAACGTCTGAACCACCAAGCAGAGTAGGCAAGCTAGCTTCAGAAGGATATGAAGAAAAGAGTATAAAAGCATAAAAAAATTGAAACAATGATTGTAAGTAAGAAGGAAGGAAGGATGGCGCCGCTGGTAGGATTTGAACCTACGACCGATCGGTTAACAGCCGATTGCTCCACCAGACTGAGCTACAACGGCAGGTCTTTTGGCTATATTCGTTCTACTTTCTCTTTCTTTTTAAACCTTTTTTTCTATTCTTTAATTTCTCATAGGAAGAATTATCAACATGAAACCGTCAGTTTATCGGAGTAAGAATGGATATTAAAACTCAGAAAGAGTTGTTTGAGAAGAATTGGGAATATTATAGTAAAATTATGTTAGAAGATAGAGTTCCTCTTTTTGATGATAATGTAATCTACTCTGGAAGAAAACTCTATGATAAGAACAATCCTCCTTTTCTAGCTTCTATTGTTAAGGTTTCTCATTCTCTTTGTGAAAAACTCCAACAAATTCAAGCTGTTTTCGATAGGGTTGATCACAGACATACTTATTTTCATCCTATATATTTCCATATAACTCTCAAAGAATTTGGTTGGGAAGATCAAGGAGATATTAAGGAAATAAAAGAAAAAATGACCAAGGTTACACGCAGCTTCTCACCTTTTGACATTGAAATTCGAGGAATTAATTGCTTCGAGAGAATCATTTTTGCACAAGTATTCGATGAGAATCAGCATCTTGAATCCATCTTCAACAAGATTTTCGAAGAGTTTCCACATTTAGAAAAATACTTTCCATTCTATATGCCACATATATCCTTAGTCAGAATAGAAAAAACTGAAGCTAGAAATATAATTCATATAATAACTGAAAAATATAGAAATGTGAAAATCGGAACTATGAGAGTAGAAGATATTCAGATTGTAGCAGCTAGACCTTATTTAACAGTTGGTAGGATAGAAATCCGCGAGAAAATCAAGCTAGAGTAAAAGATAGTAACAATCAAAATATTTTTTATAAGAATATTATCAAAACTCCTTGCAAAGTGTTGCCTCGGTAACTCAGTGGTAGAGTGATTGACTTGTAATCAATTAGTCGAGGGTTCAATTCCCTTCCGAGGCTCCATCATTTTCTTTTATTAATTCATTACTGCTTCTTCTTTGCTTTTTCAATTATCTTTTGTATGAAATCTGATTTACTGTCAGTATATTTCTCTCTGTCTTTGCCATATTTAAGGAATAATTTCTGTTTAAGTTCAGAATATTGTTTTGCATCATTTGGATGTTTTTTCAAAAAATCTCTAAACAGAATATGTTTATCCCATTCATAATGACCTTTTTGCATAACATGAAGATGATGGGTTCTATAATTCTCTCCCCCTTTCACAAACAAATGTCTGTCTGGAATTCCCTGCTCTCCCCTATAAATAAAACCTATATTTTCTAGAGGGAGGATGATTTTTTCAATGTTATCAAGTGAATCAATTGCTACAGCGATATCTATAATTGGTTTAGCCACAATATTTGGGATAGCAGTACTTCCAATGTGCTGGATATCAATTAGAAAATCAGTTATTACTGATGATATTAGTTCTTTTTCCCGTTTGAAAAGTTCTTTCCACTGTGGGTCATATGGTTTTAACTGAACCATACCACGTTTTAAACCAATCATCAAACACATTTTAAAAATAACTTATTTAGATTTTTTCATAACTCATAATAGTAAAATGATGATGACTCCCTCCCTTCGACAGAGACCTTACTTTTTGTTCTTATGAACTATCAGCTGTTACTATTTCCATTAATCCTAATATTTCAAGTAGTTTTCTTTCTAAATCTATTCCTACTACACCTGCTAATGCTAAGGTACTAAGAAGGCTTTCAATTAATTCATCCTCAATAGTTGGATCACATTCTAAACCTTCACAGTCATCCAATATTTGGCTAGCAAAAGCATTCAACATTTTTTCTCCCATTATTCTGCTTGGAGTTTTTGGAATATTCATTACATCTAATTGTTTTACACTGTTTCTACTGTTAATGAGTTCAAGCAGTTTTTTTTGTGCCTCGCCGATTGTTACCATCATCATCACCTATTCTTCGGAGTTTTTCCTATTTATACAGAGATAATATTTACTTTTAAAATCATCTAATATATTTACTTAACGATTTATCATTCCACTAGAAATCTAATAGAATAAATTTTATTTTCCTTAGAAGCGCATTCGTTAAGAAGAGGGGCTGAATCAACAAAGAACCACCATTTCCATTGGAAACTATGGGGAGGGGCTTTAAACGGCTGAAAGACAATTAATCATCAAATTTAGGATTTTTGTCGGGAGTCTATAAACTGGTTTTTGTCGGTAAGTGTAATACCAGCCTATTATCAAAAAAAGTAGTTTTCATGTCAATTTTCCAAAAGTTTATACTAAAACAAATCTTTTCGATATCGAAATGTTAAAAAAAGGAGGAAGGGAAGACAATCCAACATGGGCCAGTAGATCAGTTGGGAGATCGCATCGCTTGCACCGATGAGGCCTCGGGTTCAAGTCCCGACTGGTCCACCATTTTTACCTACCAGAGTTAAAGATTAAAGAAAGGTTTTTGTTTTCAAATAGAATAAGGATTTTGAAATGATGGTTTCTGCAATTATTCCAGTTCATAATGAAGAAGGTAATGTTATACCTGTATACCGTGAACTAAAAGAGATATTGCAGAAGGTAACAACTGATTTTGAGATAATCTTTGTAGACGATGGATCGAAGGATGCTACTTTAGATAAACTTCTTTCACTCAAATCTAAGGAAGAAAAACTGCACATAATTCAATTTAAAAAAAACTATGGTAAAAGTGCAGCTCTTTCTGCTGGATTTGACAATGCAGAAGGAGATTCTATCATCACACTTGATGGAGATGGCCAAGATGACCCAAATAACATTCCTCATTTAATCAGTGCCTTAACAGAAGAATATGACGTTGTTTGTGGTTGGAGAGTTAAACGTAATGATGCTTTTTTCAAGAAAACTAGCTCGAAAATTTATAATTCTCTAAATAGGGTAATTAATCGAAGTAAAATCCATGATAACAATTGTATGCTGAGAATTTACAGAAAAGAAGCAGTTTCGGATTTAACATTAACAAAAGGTGCACATAGATACATCCCAACAATTCTTACCAGTAAAGGTTTCAGAATTACAGAAATTGAAGTCAATCATAGACCAAGATTAACAGGAAAATCAAGTTATGGTTTCAAACGGCTTTTTGTTGGATTCTTCCATTTATTCAGATTTCGTTCTTTTAACAGAATTAAGCAAAAACCAATATATGTAATAGAAAAGAAATATGGTTTTGAGGAATAATATCAAATAAATCATACTAGCTTCTGTTCTTTCATCCAGTTAAAAGCATCCTGAAAAGAATCTTTAATAGAATATTCTGGTTCAAAACCCACTATCTGGTTAATTTTTTCTAAACTATATACTCTTGTCCTACTGAATTGATTTACTCTTCTACGGGATATTTTTGGTGTTGATTTCTTTATTTTAGCCATTGTTTCACTAAAAACAGCTGCAGTTATCGCTAGTGGGAAACTTATTTCTTCAAATACAGGTTCTTTTCCAGTAATTTCTCCCGCCAGTTCAAATAACTCCCGAGCAGTACAAGTTGAGCCAATAACATGAAAGGCTTCACCATTAGCTTTTTCTGTAGCTCCACACATAACTAAAGCTCTAGCTACATCCTTATGATGAACAAAAGAAACAACAGCTTTACCTGTTCCAACAAGAGGTATCTTTCTTTCCTTCAGGAGGTAATCAAAAATTTTGGGTGCTACTTGTCTATCCTTGGGTCCAACAATGTAAGGTGGTCTAACTGCTGAAGCAAAAAAACCATGCTCTCGTGCATACTTGAATACTAGTTTCTCTGCTATCCATTTAGTTTCATGATAAGGGTGATCAGATTTTTTTGGATAATCCTCTTTTATTGGTTGATTTTTTACCTTGTAACCATAAATGCCAACTGTACTTATATGCAAGAATTTCTTCCCATTGTTCTCAACAAATGCTTCAAGCAAATTTTTTGTACCTGTCACATTAACATCGTAATATAATCTTGAGGGGATATTATCTCTAGCTTCTCCAGCAGCATTATAGACATCATTTATTCCCTTTAATGCCTTTAGTAGAGATTCTTTATCTGTTAGATCTCCTTTGACGAAACTGACACCTAGTTCTTCTAAAGCAGGATATTTTTTGTCTGACCGAGTTAATGCTTTGATTTCTGTCTTTGGATACTCTTCTCTTAATTTCTTAGCAATAAAATATCCTACTGCACTAGTTGCTCCAGTTACCAATATGGTCATTTTCTTCTATCTAAAATAAAACGGGTTCTATATATTTTTTTAGAATGAAAAAGGACTAGAAGTTAAATTATTTTAACTTCTGTTAAAGCGAAACGCTTTTTTAAGCCGATTTTGTAACTAATTTATGATAAAAATTTATAGCACTCTTACACGTCAACTTGAAGAGTTCAAGACTATTGAACCTGGTGTTGTGAAGTGGTATAACTGTGGACCAACAGTTAATGGTCTCATGCATTTAGGCCATGCTAGATCTGCTATAGCCTTTGATACTATTCGAAGATATCTTGAGTACAAAGAATACAATGTGGTATATGTAATGAACTTTACAGATATCGAAGATAGAATGATCGAAGTAGCAAATAAAGAAAAGCGAGCAGTATTAGAGGTTGCTGAAGAATATTTAAACTATTTCCGAAGAGATATGGCTAGTTTAAATCTCAAAATTGCCACAGTACATCCTAGAGCTATGCTCCACATTAACCAAATGATTGAGTTCATTGAGGAGTTAATAGAAAAAGGATATGCGTATGAGAGTAATGGGGATGTCTATTTTGATGTCAGAAAGTTCGAAGAATATGGAAAACTATCAAATCAGAAGCTAGAAAATGTTCTTCAAGAGGGAACAGAAGATACCAAAAATCCCAATAAAAGGTTTCCTGCAGATTTTGCACTATGGAAGAAGGAAAAATTAGGTGAACCAAGTTGGCCATCACCTTGGGGTAAAGGAAGACCAGGTTGGTCAATAGAATGTTCCGTAATGTCCAGAGCCTATCTTGGTGATACTTTAGATATTCACAGTGGTGGTCAAGATCTCATCTTTCCTCATCACGAGAATGAAATTGCTCAATCTGAATCACTTACAGGAAAACCATTTGCCAATTACTGGCTCCATAATGGTTACATCAATATCGACAAGGAAAAAATGAGTAAATCTCTAGGCAATTTTGTTAATATTGTGGATTTACTCCAACATTATTCTACAGATGCTGTGCGTTTATTTGTCCTTCAAACCCATTACCGTAGTCCAATCATTTTTACTGAGGATGCAATAGATCAAGCTCAAATAACATCGGATAGGTTGTTTGATGTTATTTTACTAACCAAGAATTATGCAACTGAAACAACTGTGGATAAAAGCGATTTATCTGATTTAGATAAAGATTTACTAGAAAAAATCACCAAAGCTAGAGAGGATTTTGTCAAAGCTATGGATGAAGACTTCAACACATCTAATGGTTTTGCTGTAGTCTTTGATTATTCTAGGGAAGTTAATGATTATCTTCGAAAGGCAGACCAAATTAATGGATTCGTTATTAACAAAGCTGATGATCTATTTGATGAATTCAGGTCAGTTTTTGGTTTATATGAAGATTTTAACAATTACTTATCAATGGATTTAGTTGAAAAACTAGTTAAACTTCTTGTTGAAATCCGTGGTGAATATAGGAAAGATAAGAATTGGGAAATGAGTGACAAAATAAGAGATGAACTAAAACAAGCTGGTGTCACCTTAGAAGATAATCCAAAAAGAATTCTCTGGAAACTTAGTGACAACTAGGTACTTCCTCCTTTTTTATTTTTAATTTCAGACAAAATAATCTAAACTGATTTATAATCTGTGTTTGAATAAAGAAGTTAATGACTAGAATGTATGGTGTTCCTGAAGATTACAAGGTATATATGTACACTGCTTTTGGAATGATGTTAGCTGGCGTTGTGGCTTTTGTTGTTTTCTTGATAATTGGGATTGCAGCTTTGGTTTCAGCAAGTGTTATCGCCATCGGATGTGGTTTTACCGTAGTTGCAGTAATGGGTTTTGCTTTTCTTAGAAAGAAGAAAAAAGACATTAACGCTGACTTCAATATTACAATACTAATTAGAATTCTGTTACTTCTAGCTTTTGCTGTGAGTACCTATTTAATTATATTCGCAGGTTTTTATGTCGAAACTGACCCATTCTCTACTAATATGCTTATCACTCTGACAATTGCACTTCCGATAGTTATTATATCACTAATTACTTGTGACCTATTTCTAAATCGAAAGAGGAGCAATTAATCATCTGACAATAAAAATTAGTTTTTTCCTTCTTAGACTTAAAGCAGATAGTAAAAATAGTGGTATCACTAAAGATAATGGATGAAATCTTGATTTATTTGCATTTGCTGGAGGGTTCTCTGATATTTGTACGTTGATTTGTTCAATGTTTTGATGCTCACTTTCATCTTTAATAACAATAGTAAGATTGTAGTTACCATCTTCTAAGTAACCCAAATCTACACTCAGTGAAGTTGGTTGCCAATACTTCTTGAAATCAAGTTCAGATTGTTCTATTAGTTCCTCCTCAAAATATAGTTTATAGCTGCCATTCATTGGATATTTATTCCTAAAGTTGTAGAAAGCTTCCCAGTTTATGATTGCTTTTTCACCAGATTTTATCCAATACAATGGATCTATTTGTATTATGGGTGAAAGTGATATTCTTTCCATTCTGTAAACTCCGACTGCAATATCTCCTTCTTTTGGAAAATACATCTCCCAAACAATTTCTGATTTACTATTTACTTCAACCAATCTTGCCCCAATTGTAGTTTCTCCTTCATGCCCGTGTGTCCCAAAAGTTCCTAATTTATTACCATTGGGTAACAGATCTGCGTCACCCCACCAAGCAGTATGATACTCCTTAGGGGATGAAAATTCATAAGTTGTATTAGCAGTCATTGTATTTTCATCAATAGTAATCTCAATAATCCTCGAATGATGATTCAAATTGTCTGTCTGATTGTGTTCATCATTATCAAAATAGATGAAGGAATTTTCAGATGTTATCTCTAGTGCATGACCATGATAGAAGAGAATATCTTTTATGTTTCCATAAATATTTCTCATTGTAAAATCCCCATGCTCTCCTAGAGACCAGAGAAGAGAACCCGTTTTATGATCTATCTTGTAGAAAGTGTTAGTATTTCTACAACTGACATAAATTACATCTTGATCTTGATTGTAGCTTATAGAATTTGCATGTGTGACATCAGCAACCCCTCCAATTTCTAAGTCCTCATAAGGACACCAATGACTAAAGGGTATAAAATCGCCCATATTCACACTCCAGACCAAAGTTCCATTAGGAGTATATTCTGCTATTTGATCATACAAATATTCTGTTCCTTGGTTTTCAATTATATATGGCTGCAGAGTGAAATAAGTGTCATTTGCTTCATTTCTTTCATATTCATGGTGCCCTTTGAATCCTAATTGTTCGGTCTCATCAGTTTCAATATTCCACAAGAAAGCTCCAAAATAATTACCATATAGAAGAGTTGTTGAATTGAGAAATTCAACGCTCATGAAACCATCAAGTCCTATATCTTTTTCTATGATGATATTGCCCCCCATATCTGTTAAATAAAGAGTTTTATCCACAGATGTATAGTCAACCATACTCCTTCTTTCAATAATAAAAAGATTATATGCATCAAAATAATCACCATTAGAAGTTATTACAGGATTTCCACGAATACTAATTGCATCTGTTGATTCTTCTATGTTCCCCTGGCTAATCATTACATTTGAAGTAAGGAAAAGCAAGATTAGTACTGATGGATATATTTTGGAGGTTATTGAAGTATTGAGCATAGATAGTATCTCCATATATTGTTCTCTTCAATAAATTTATCTTTATTTCTTAATCGTTAAAACTTATATTAGCTTGTGAAGATAAATGGTTTAGATTTCTCTTGCCAAAATCATATTCACTAGATAATATGGGACTTTAGTCTTTCTTCCCTCTTTGTTTCCCAAAGTCATATCTAAATCATAAGAAAGTGACCAATTTTCTACAACAGCTTCCTCTCTGATTTTAGTGGATAATATCTCCCACTGTGTCCCAGGTTTCAACCCTTTTTCCTCTAATTCGATATAAACTTCTTGTAGAGTTGCTTCATGAGGAAAATGTCTAGCAATAGCTCGCTCAATTATTTCTACAATTTCTATATTTCTTCCTGAACTAAAAAGAGCTAGTGGTTTATTCGTTTCTGCATTAGTTTTAGTACCTTCCTTTTGAGGTATTGTTGCCCCATACGGTGTTTTCTCTGGTTTCAATTTTTGTTCAATCATTTCAGCTATTTCATCAGTTAAAACATGTTCCCATTTACATGCTTCTTCATGTATCTTTGACCATGGAACACCTAACCATTCAAGAAAACTTTCAGATAGTCTGTGCTTTCTCACAACTTTTCTAGCAGTTTCCTCTCCCTCAGAGGTTAACTTAGCACCGTAATATGGTTTATACTCAATAAATCCTTTTTTTGATAATTTCTTAAACATTGAAGTAACTGTACCTGGATCTACATTCATCATTTCAGCTATTTGATTGGTTTTAACGTTTTTAGTACCATATTCAAAAAACCAGAAGAAGGTTTCTAAATACTCCTCTTCTGCAGCTGTTACTTCTGTTTGATTCATGGGAAACCCTATAAGCTATTATAGAAATTATTCGCCTTTGAATTCAGGCTTTCTCTTTTCAAATACAGCTTTTATTCCTTCTCTTATATCTTTAGTCCTAAAACAAGTCCTTATTCCTTTAGTTTCAGCTCTATATCCTCCATTGATTGAGGTGCTAAGTCCTTTCTTAATCGCTTTCTTGGCTTCTCTTAGAGCAATAGGTGCATTATTAACAATGACCTCAGCTTTTTCTATCGCTTTTACTTTCAGTTCTTCTAGAGGAACTTTTTCACTAATCAAGCCAATTTCAAGAGCTTCATCAGCTGAGAATTTTCTTCCGGTTAAGATGAGATCTTTTGCAGTGCTCAAACCTACAACTTTGGGTAGACGATAGGTTCCACCCCAACCTGGTTGCAATCCTATCGTGGTCTCAGTTAACCCAAATAAAGCAGTATCAGCTGCTATTCGTATATCGCATGAAAGAGCTAATTCCATCCCTCCACCTAGAGCATATCCATTAATCGCTGCTATCACAGGAGTTGGATGGTTTTCAATTTGTGAGAACATTTTTTGCCCTTTCTTTATAGCTGTCATTACTCTCCATCCAAGTGATGCAGTCCATTTTAGATCCACACCAGCTGACCAACTTTTGCCTTCGGCATAGATAATTACTGCTCTGACATTTTTCTTTTTCTTTAATGTTTTGAGTGTACTTGATAACCGATCTAACAACTTATCATTGAAAGCATTCAAAGCTTTTTGACGATTAAGTGTAATTAATGCGATGTTATTATTTTTACCTACATAATCTAGTAGGAGTAAAGAATTATTCTCAGCCATGAACTAACTATCCCTAAGTCATATCTAAATTTTATGCAGTGTATTGTTAAATATTTAGTGAAAGTAGAAAAATGCAGCACAAAATAACTTAGGAGCTTTAGACTGTACAATTCAAAAGTGAATAATACTAAAATAATACGATAAACATATGTTTATACGGCAAAAAAGGCGGCACTTCATCTGATGCTGGAGAGAAGTTTCGCGTAGAAATTGTTACGTCACCAAATGGCTAATCCACTTCATACCCACCGCCACCTGGAGTCTCAATAATTACAATATCGCCCTTTTTAATTTCCTTGGTGATTTTAGATGGAAGACAAATTGATTCACCATCTTGTCTCAAGATATTGCGACCTTTAGAACCAGTTCCACCCCCCAATAATCCAAAAGGAGAATGCTCTCTTCTTTCACTTTGTATTGATAGTACAGCTTTTTCTGCTAACAACTCAACTGAACGACGAACACCATTACTTCCTTGCCATTTTCCTGAGCCACCAGTATTAGGTATAATTGAGTATTCATGTATTCGCAAAGGATAATATCGTTCTAGAACTTCCACAGAAGTATTCCTAGTGTTTGTCATATGGCTGTGTTTAGCATTTGGAGGGGTGTAATCCTTCCCTGCACCAATCCCTCCTGCAATAGTTTCATAGTAAGTAAATTGTACCCCTTTAGGATTAGTTCCACCAATAATTATGTTATTCATCGTTCCACTACTTGCAGCAGGTACTTCGTCTGGGAACAATTGTGCAAATGATCCAATCATAACATCTGTTATTCTCTGACTTGTTTCTACATTTCCAGCAGCTACTCCAGCAGGGGGCAAGGGATCCACTAAGGTACCTTTTTTGGTTATTACTTCTAAAGTTTCATAGAGCCCATAGTTTGTTGCATAGTCTCTAGAAACTAAACAACGAAGAATGTAATATGTTGCAGAGAGTGTTACTGCATAAGGAGCATTAATGTTTCCCTCTACTTGAGGGTCAGTTTTACTATAATCAACAATAAGTTTGTCACCCTTTCTTTGCACTTCAGCTGTAATTGCAATTGGTTCTTCCGTCACCCCATCATTATCCATGTAATCAGTATAGGTTACAATTTCATTCTCAGGAATAGTTTTCACAAGATCCAAAGAAGCACTTCTTGATCTTTTATTCAAGAAATCTATTATTTTTTGAACCCTATCTAGAGAGTATTTTTTCAAAAGAGCATGGAATTTTTTCTCACCAATCTTTGTAGAAGCTAATTGAGCTTGTATGTCTCCTTTCCGCTCATTCGGAACACGAATATTGTCAAGAAAATAATCAAGCCATTCTTGATTTAAAATGCCATCTCTTTCCAGTATGGTTGGATTTATGACAAATCCTTCTTCCTCTAAAGTATACTTCCCACTGGGCATAGAGCCGGGGACTACACCTCCAACGTCTGCATGATGGCATCTATTTGCAATATAACCTACTAATGTTCTATCGAAAAAAATAGGTTTAACCACAGATATGTCTGGAAGATGTGTTCCACCCAAATAAGGATTATTTGCAATGTAAATATCCCCATCCCTGATGTTATCCTCACCAAAATGTTTGATTAAAGCTTTAACTCCTTCTGGCATTGCACCAAGATGAACTGGAATATGTTCTGCTTGAGCAATCAATCTGCCTTTGTGATCCATTATAGCACTTGAAAAGTCTAATCTATCTCTGATATTTGGGGAAAAAGCTGACCGTTGAAGAACGATTCCTGTTTCTAAAGCTACGTTCTTCAATGACTGATTAATGACTTGTGCTTCTATGAGACTAAATTTAAAACTCATTTTCTCTCCTCCATTATTATATATCCTAAACTGTTTATCCGCCCAATTACTGAAGGTGGAATTACAGTGGTGGTATCAAGTTGATCAATAATACAAGGTCCGCCTAGAACATTTCCTGATAGCAATTTTTGCTTATCATAAACTGGAATATCTATCCACTCTCCATCAAAATTAACACTTCGATTTGTTTTAATTGCATCTTCAGGTGGATTTTCCGAACCTTTAGCTAACCTTGTGAATTCTATTCTTGGTACTTTACCAACTCCCCTTACAGACAAGTTTACTATTTCAACTATGAGTTCTTTATCAAACCAAGAATAATTCTGATTATGTAGCAAATGAAATTTTTCAGTTACAGATTCTAGTTGGTTTCTATCAATTGGGAATGTAACAAGTAAGGTTAGAAAGTCAGATTGACCTACATATCTCATATCTAAGAAATAATCAAAGGATTGATCTTCGCTTCCAACCTCTTCACTTGTAAGAATTTTTTTCAGATTCTCCTCAATTACCTTAAGTTTTTCATTCATCTCAGTAAAATCTACTTCATCTTTAGTTTGAAGATAGGATTGTGTATGTTCGTGTTTAATGTCTGAACAGACAAGTCCAAAAGCTGACCAAACACCAGGGAAGGGCGGAATAATAACCCCGTTCATTTCAAGCTCTTGAGCTATTTCCCAAGCTTGTAGGGGACCAGCTCCACCAAACCCTAGCAGAGCAAAATCTCTTGGGTCTAATCCTCTTTGTATTGTCACAACCCTGATTGCATTAGCAATGTTATTGTTTAGTATCTTCCTGATAGATAATGCTAGTTCATCTACGGTCACTATTTCAAGAGGGAAAGGTGATGACTTGATTTCATTTAATAGATTATTGAGTTGTAGAGTTGCTTTATCTTTATCTATATTCAAACTCCCTGCAAAATTATCTTGATGAACATAACCCAGATACAGATTTGCATCTGTTAAGGTTACCTTATCTCCTCCTAGAGAGTAGCACGCAGGGCCAGGATTTGCCCCCTGAGACTCTGGTCCAACTGATAATAAACCATCTTTAAAGTCTGCAATTGATCCACCACCACTACCTATTGTTTCTACATCCACCATACTTGCAACTAGTGGGAAACCTCTAAATTCTCTTGATCTTAAAACAATTGGACCTTTTATTAGAGCTGCAACATCAGTAGATGTTCCTCCTATATCAAGAGAAACTAAGTGCGTTCTGTTCAAGTGTTTAAGACTATCAGCTGCAGCTAAGACTCCACCCGCAAGCCCAGAATAAAGAGTTTGTATGCCCGATTTACCTATCGAAACAACATCTGCCATTCCAGTATTGGATTGCATAATAAGTAGAGGAGATTCCACCCCCAGATTTACTAGCTTACTTTTCAACCTCGATAAGTATGAATTGACCACTGGGCTAACCTTAGCATTAACTATTGTTGTAACAGCCCTTTCATACTCCTTGATTTGAGGACTTATCTCATGGGATGTAAAAACATTGTAACCCTTCTCCGAAAAATATTCAGCTACCCTCTTCTCATGTTCTATATTGAGAAAAGAAAAAAGAAAGGAGATGGCTAAGTTCTTAACTGATTTTGACTCAAACATCTGTAAAGAATTTTCCAATGAACGAAGATCAAGAGATTTGACAATCTTTCCATTTCTATCAACTCTTTCTTCAACCTCGTAAAGAACATCTTTTTGGAAATTAACTGGATATTTCTGATTGAACTTAAGATTATAGAGTTCTGACCTTTGTTGTCGTCCAATTTCAACTATGTCTTTGAATCCTTTTGTAGTTAGGAAAGCAATGGGAGGACATTTGTCCTCTAGAAATGCATTTGTTCCAATTGTTGTCCCATGAACAATCACTTCTACATCATTTTTTTGAAAGTGATGCTTTTCCATAATTTCGTTGAAACCAAAGATTATACCCTCACTTGGATCAGCAGGAGTAGTAGGAGTCTTCCATGCTGAAATATGTCCGTTAGTTACAATAACATAATCAGTGAAAGTCCCACCCGTATCAATTCCAATTCTAACTTGTGATGATAGATTATCTTCGTTCAAAGTTATTCAGATTACAGAGAATCTGAACCAATTTAAAGTTTAGCGGAAAACCATTTGACCATTATAGTATTCAAATTTCTTCTGCTCTGCTTTATTCTCTAAAGTATACTTCCAATCCTTCTCAACTTTCTCCATTCTTGCTTTAGTCTTGTTTTCATTCATTATCTATCACCTATACTACTCACTAATTCATCTAATTTCAGATGCTGGACTCATGTCACCAGCAGATGACTCTCTCCTTGTATCTTACAAGAAAACTAGATATAAAAGCACCAAAGACAGATTGCGAAGAACTGTTGTAAATTACATTTGTATTTCATGTTTCTAGAAATTGTAAGTGAACAATCATTAAAAGGCAGAGATTACCATTTTTAACATCAAAAATAATCTAGAGTTGAAATTGATGTCATACTTTTTACGAAAAATCTGGAATGACTCTATCTTTCAAGGTAAAAACAAAAAGCGCAATTACTTTGAAGGTTGGTACTTCAAAATAATAAATTCTGCTGAAGACGTGATTTATGCACTTATTCCAGGAATCTCCTATGATAAAGAAGGGAAGGGTATAGCTTTTATTCAATTCTTTGATGGAATTAATGCGAAAACTACTTTCTTTGAATTTGATATATCCACATTTAAATTCTCAAAGAAGGATTTTATCGTAGAAATAGGAGAAAACTACTTTAGCTCTGAAAAGATTAAACTTAATCTTTCTTCAAAGGAAAAGAAAGTAGAAGGAGAGATTAGAATAGGAGAATTAGTACCTTGGTCTAAGAAGAAGTTATCTTTAGGTGTAATGGGTTGGTATAAGTTAGTTCCATTTATGGAATGCTATCACGGCGTTCTAGGTTTCGATCATTCTATCGAAGGAGAACTTTCAGTAGATGGAAAGAAAATCGATTTCACAAATGGCAAAGGATATATGGAAAAAGATTATGGTAAAAGCTTTCCCCACTATTATATCTGGATGCAATCAAATACTTTCGATAAAGAAGGTGTTTCTCTCATGGCTTCATATGCTAAAATACCTTGGTTATGTAATGCTTTTGATGGCTATCTAGTAGGTTTTAGACACAATAAAAAGCTATACAGATTTACAAATTATACTGGAGCAGAAGTTACCAAACTTCAACTAAAAGAAAAGGAAATTATACTTCATGTCACTGATAAGAAGTATAGGGTTGAAATAACTGCGTCTAAATCCAAAGCAGTTAATCTTCATTCTCCAATTGATGGTTCTATGGTAGGGAGAATTTTGGAAAGCATTACTTCTGAAATTAAGGTTCGTTTAATCAAGCTCAGTAAAAAAGAGGGAGAAAGTATACTTTTTGAGGGAACTGGCAAAAATGCAGGTCTAGACATAGGTGGAAGGGTTGAAGAAATAAAGGAAATTCATTGAATACCTATCTATCAACACAGAAATCTAAATACTTCTTATTGCATAAATAGCAGATAATGCTGCAAGCCAACTCGTTTTTGGATTGGTTGGTGAAGGATTGTTCTCGAAAAGGAAAGTATATTTCCCAACTTCAGATTCAATTTCGATTGCATGAATGTTCTTTGAAATTGAAGGATCAGCTATTATTTCAACTAATGTTTTTTCAGGACCTAATGTGGAGAGAGCTAAGCGTGCAGCAACATTAATACTCCTTGGAAAATATGTCGCAGCTAGTTTAGCATTTCCTTTGAATATGACCACAGGTGAATGCTCATTTAATTTGATGTTGTTTGATTCAATATAGCTGTTGTTCCTAAAAGCTCTGTTTGGTTTTCTAGTTTGGAGTTTAGCAGATTTTATGCCCACTAATTTAATTGTTTCAACACAATCAAATCCACCAATGGCACCAGAGGGAAGCATAATATTTTTTTTCTTTATCTCAGCTAATTTTTGATATTTGGAAAACAAACCAGGGAGAGATATAAATGCACCAATACTCATGGGGACGAAATGTTTACCGCTTTTTATTATTTCATCAAATACTTCTGCTACTACTTGTTGAACTGCACATTCTACAACAATATCACAATCTTGGAAATCAGTCACATGTTGCATTAGTCTAATTGAAGGATGTTTTTCAGCAACATCTTTCATTTTTACATTGTCTATATCATATACAGCTTGGATGGTCAGATTCTCATTTGCTTCTTCACTTACAGCATTCAGAATGGTAGTGCCTATATATCCCAGTCCAATTAGTCCTATCTTTTTTATCAATGAATCATGCTCCTAAACATTATCTAATACTCTCGTAATCAGCTACCCAGTCAGATACTTCGTCTAATCTCTTTATTTCGTCTTCATCTAGTTTAACTTCTAAAGAAGCAACATTTTCTTCTAATTGCTCAACTGAATTAGCACCTATAATTGGAGCGGTTATGAAGTCCTTTGCTAGTATCCAAGCGATTGCAACTTGTGTCATCTTAACTTCCTTGCTCTTAGCAATTTCCTTTACTGTGTCATGAATTTCCCATCTCTTTTCAGTGAAGTATCTCTTTTGTGCTCCCTCACTTCTTGGAGTATCTGGAAGAGGACCATCAGCAGAATACCTTTCTGTTAGGAAACCACCAGCTAGAGGACTATAAGGAATGACACCAAGGCCAAATTTCTTGATTACATGTTCCATTTGATGTTCAACGAGCATTCTTCTGACAATACTGTAGGGTGGTTGAACTGTTTCAAAACGAGCATATCCATTCTTTTCGCTTACCCAGAAGGATTCTACCAACATCCAAGGATGTATATTTGATGCCCCGATGTAGTTTACTATTCCTTTTTCTACAAGTAGATTCATTGCGTGTAATGTTTCTTCAATAGGTGTGTCGTTATCAAAACTATGAATCTGATAAAGGTCAATCCAATCAGTTTGCAATCTCTTAAGACTGTTAGTAATTGCTTGATGTACGTGTCTTCGTGATAATCCTCGATCATTAATATCGTCAGACATGGCACCTCGAAGTTTAGTTGCAAGAATTAAATCATCTCTTGTACTCCTATCATTTAACCATCTTCCAATTATTTCTTCAGTTTTACCTGCATGGCTGTTTTCAGCCCAGTAACTGTAAACATCCGCAGTATCAAAACAATTGATACCTAATTCTAGAGCCTTATCCATTATCTTAAATGACTCTTCTTCGTCTACTCTCCATCCCATTTGCATAGTGCCTAGAACAATAGGTGATATCTTTATACCTGTTGTACCCAATCTTCTGTATTCCATAATGTAAGTTAAAACAAGTTAGTTAAAAGAATTGTTTTTTCTCTCTTAAATAGAGAGTATTTTTTTAATCGTAACTAGAATCTTTGTTAGAAGAGTTTCTTGATTTTCTCCTTTTACTGCTTCTTTTGCCCAATAATCTTGTCTATTATGAACTAATCTGTGTTCACCTTTACAATGTGGGTGTAATGGCATCTTACATTTATTACATATTGCCCAAGTTGCACCACAAGTCTTTTTTCCCGAATCTAAAGATTTTCCACAATGTCCACATTTTCCCATTAATGGCATAGGTGGATATGCAACAACATACACTTATCAACATAACGCAAAGATTAGAGGCTTATTACCACCTCTTTTGCTCTCTTTCCGCTCATGTATTCAATATCGATTTTTCCTATAGCAACTCTAGAAATAGATTTCTCAGTTAATTGTGCCTTTTCAATTTCTTCTGGTTTATTATCTAGTTTTCTTATCATGACTTGTAAAGCAGTTTTCTTCTCCTCAAAATCTTCAATGAATGTAACTTTTCCCTTGAATTGAGTTGTAGCATAAAGATGATCACAAGAACCTTGAACGTAACCTTCATCAATAAGTGCTTGACCCCAGATAATGTTGTTTTTCTTAAGAATATCAATTTTCTTCCCTTCACTTGCGCAATGGAAGTAAATACGATGTTGCTCAGGATCGTAACCATGACTTAATGTTACTAAATAGGGAACATTGTCTTCACACATAGCAATAGTTATGTGTTTAACTGTTTGGAGAATATATTTCATCTCTTCAATACTCTCTATTGCTTTTTCTTTACGTCTCATACCTCTCATTTGAGTATCACTTGAAGAAAAAAATCTTCATACGTTATATCTTTTTGGTAAAGGAGAAGAAAGTGAAGCTAGCAAGAGAAATGCAGGGGGTGGAAGCAAGGTGGGGGTGAAAATCACCAGGCAGATATATTAGCTAGCTTCAGAATAAATACTGGTTTTATGCTTAAAAACCTAAAAAGAAGAATTACTAATTAAAGGCAATGAGTAATTTGAAGAAAGAAAAATTGGAGCCCAGAGCGTGATATTCAACGTTTCAGAACGCATCTGAAACAATTCTTGAACACGCGACAACTGGATCTTCAGTCCAGCGCTCTCCCAGCTAAGCTATCTGGGCACCCATGTCTTAACCTTTTTCTTCTTCTTTCCATTAAAAGTTTTTTGTTCCGCTTCTTTGTTTTTTTGTGAATGCTAACATATAATAATCTCCTAGTTTCATTTTGTTTGAGGATATATTATGTCACAAGATCGTTATTATTCAAAAAAAGACTATAAAGGAGATTATTCTGCTTTTGGTACTGCTTTAGTTTTTACAATTGTTGGTATTGTGTCACTTGTTCTGAAGTACGCTGCCCCTGCCCATGATTTTTGGGGAATAGCTAATTGGGGCTATTGGATGTTTATACCTGCCTTCTTCATTTTCATTGGAGCAATTAATCATCTTGATGTTGATCGAAGGATGAGAAACAATGTTCTTGCATCTATTCAGAATCGTAGTGGTGCGGTAAAAATAGAAAACTTAGCCTCTGAAGCAGGAGTCAAACCACAACAAATTCTACGAATTCTAGTCGATTTACGTGTAAGAAATAACATTAAGTATAGTTATGATGCCAATACAGGAGAGATTCTGTTAGGTGAAACAGTTTCATATGATAAAGCTCCTGAATTTGTTGCTCCCTTACCTAAGAAACAAGCTGAAGTTATCTTTCCCTCTGAAAAGGGAAGTTACTGTCCTTACTGTGGTCACAAACCACCTGAAGGGTCCATGTTCTGTGAAAGCTGCGGTTCTAACCTTGCTTAGAACTTCTTCTTTATTTCTTTATTTGTGGAAAGTTAAATGGACAACATCACTATCATGAAGTTCGTAAGTTATTCCAACCCTTTTTCTTCTTCCATTTGGACCACCCTCAAGAACTACAGCATCTTTGAAAATATCAATTTTGCTTTTGCTTATTTTGTTTACAACATCTTCAACAACCACTGTATCGTTGTAAAACACTACAGGTTGATCTTGAATTTCATTAAAGGAATTCATTGTAAATATCCTTACTGGTTTGATAATTTCAAACATGTTTCTCTTTATCTCTTCAATATCATTTACGAACACATTCTTCAGACTGTTATAAGATATGAGACCGAGATTTTCCTTCCTTACTATTAAAGCTGGAATTCTCCTTGGACTAGTTTGAGCGAAACCATCACCCAACCTTTTCTCGATTAATTCAATATCTTGCTCCTCTAACTCAGATAACACTATGGAAAAATCTTCAAAAGATCTACCTAAAATTAATAGACAATCTGTCGAGTATACTAATGCTAGAGTTGACTTATCATAAATCCAACCTCCTTCACTTATTGCAGGAAGCTCTACAAGTTGGAATTTTATTCCTTCGTATTCTAAGGCACCATATTGTGGTTCTGTTGTGGTATATTCATAGTCTCCTACGGGGATTTCAGTGCCGCATAGACTGTTTATAAGAGTACTCTTACCACTATTTGTTGTACCTATAACAAGGATTTGTGGTGTTTCTTTTTTGGTTTTAGTGCTTTTTCGAGAAGCTTTTCTTGCTTGTTCCACCATCTCGATTTCATTTAATTCGCGTCTTAGTTTATCCTTTATCTTTCTATAGTCCCCTACATCCCATTGTATTTCTTTTAGTATTTTTCTGATTTCTTTTGCTCTTTCTTCCCCCACTTTTCCTTTTAGAGCATCTTTTATTTCTTCATTAATTACGCTATAGGGCTTAGGCATTGTCCACGACCTGGTTTCATTTTGATATGTCCTGTTTGAGTGTTTATTAACTTTCTTTCTCAATAGCATTTGAGACTAATCTCTCACTCAATTCCCAGAGATAGTCTTGATTTTCTATAACTTTAGTCATTTTTGCAGTTTTTGTTTCTTTGCAGTCAGTAAAATATTTCCCAGTTACACCTTCTAAACCATTAGAAGCAGCAGCATAAACTGAAGTTTTTGCACCTTGTTCAGGAGTTCGACGATTAAGTATTAGATTCGACATTGTATTCATCCATTTTGGAAGTCCTACTGTAGTCAATTGTGTCTTAATATGTCCCGGATTTACTGCAAATACTGATACTCTTGTACCTTCTAATTCTCTTACTAGCTTGTAGGTAAAGAGAACCATAGCTGTCTTAGAATTACTATAGGCTTGTTGTCCACTGTATCTTTTTTCCAATAAGGGATCTTTTAGTTTTATTTTGAAGAATTTATGTATATCAGAAGAAAGATTTACTATCCTTGAAGGAGAACTCTTCTTCAAAATTGAAAGCAACAATCTAGTTAGATAGAAATGAGCTAAATAATTTACTGCAAAAGTAATTTCATATCCATCCTCAGTTATATTTCTCTTCATTCGGAAAATGCCTGCATTATTTATCAGAACATGTAAACTTGAGTATTTCTTCAGAAACTCATCAGAAAACTGTTTTACTTCATTTAATGATGATAAATCACAGATTAGAAGATCAACATTCTGATTATTAGTTTTTTGAATAATTTCCTGACGAGCTGCTTCTCCTTTTTCTAGATTACGACAAACCATTACTAAATGAGCTCCTAAAGAAGCTATTTTTCTTGCTGTTTCTTTCCCAATACCTGTATTTGCACCAGTTATCATGCAAGTTTTCCCATTTATCCAAGAGTTATTCGGCACAATATCACATCATAAAATGTTTCAGTACATTTATACCTATACGTTCAAGTAAAAACTTTATCCGAATCTTTTATTAATAACTCAAAGTCTACTTTTTTCATGAGTTCAGAAAAATCAAAAGTCTATTTCGGTTCCGTTCAACATGGAAGAAATTCTGCTTTTGCTTCTTTTGCAGCAAAGGTAGACAAAATCACAGAACTTCTACTTGAAGAAACACCCATTGAAAAGAAGGATAAGGTTGCTGTTAAAATGCACCTTGGTTTCAACGATGGTTATCAAACTATTCCTGTTTTCTTTGTTCGTAGAATAGTAGAAGCAATCAAGAAACGAGGAGGGTATCCCTTTGTTACAGATAATCCCACTTCTGTTTATAACGCTGTTAACAGAGGTTACACTCAAGAAACTTGTGGGTGTCCTATTATCCCGATTGCAGGTGTAAAGGACGGTTATACTACATCAGTAGACGTTAACTATAGAGGAATAGATACACTGGAACTTGCAGGTGCCTTGAAGGATGCAGATGTATTAGTTGATTTATCTCATGCTAAAGGTCATGGTGCTTGTGGATATGGTGGAGCTATAAAGAATCTAGCTCTTGGTGGTTATTCTGGCCCAACCCGTTGGAGAAAAATCCATGGGGCGTCTGGTCTAGATGAGTATTGGGACAAAGCAAAAGGAAATCCTGAACTAGCCAAGAAACTTGTTGAATCTTGCCCTTATGGTGCTCTTAGTTATGATGAAGAAAAGGATGATCTCAAAAGAAACTACCATGATTGTCATCAATGTATGACTTGTTTACAAGTTGATGGAGGTCTTGGAGCTGTTAAACTTCCTCGTGAAAGTTACACTGCCTTCAATGAGATGATGGCTATAGCAACAAATGAAGTACTGAAAACCTTTGAACCTGCTAAGGTTATGTATATCAATTTCTTAACTCAAATCACGATATATTGCGATTGCATGGGACTTGGTCAACCATCTATCATAGATGACATTGGTGTTGTTGGCAGCAAAGATATTGTTGCAGTTGAAACAGCTACACTTGATTTAATCAAAAAGGAAAGTATAATTGAGAAGAACATTCCTCCTTACTTCAAACATGTAAATCTTGATCCAAATGAAGATCTTCACCCATTCACAAGAGTTCATGGACCATACAAAGATCCTTACGAAACCGTTGTTTTTGCTGAAAAATTGGGCTTGGGTACTTCCAAATATGAACTAATAGAAATCTTATCTGCTGAAGAAACAATGAAGATGAAACCTCCAAAAAGAGTGTTTGAAGGCGAACCCACCTTCTTTTAATCTCAATCTTTTTATTTTTTCTTTTTTCTATTACCCCTCCTACTAATATAAAACATATTTATAATTACCAGATGATTTCATGTAGAATGCTATTTTTTGTAACAAAGAGTTAAATATTCTCAATTTACCTTCTTATCTTAAAGATATTACCAATGGAGAAAATAAACATGACTTTAGAAGAATCTAAAAGAATGGTTCAATCTATCTGGGTGTCAATAAAACCTTTACTGATTTTTTTGTTAGTTGTAATAAGTCTAATATCATTATCGCTCATCATAATTGCTCTTGTTTATTTTTATGATAAAAAAGATATTACACTTCTCATTCTTGTAATAGCAGATTTCTCTGTTTTAGGGATTTTTGTAATAGGATTTATTATTGTTGGACTTCGGTATGTCTTTGCACTCATAATAAAGAAAGAGGAAGTAAAATGCATTTACTGTGGAAAGATTATGCAGAGTAAAAGCAAATTTTGTTCGAATTGTGGTAATGAGAATCATGCCTTTTAATTCTGTTCTAAACTTTCTTTTTTTCTCCTTTTTTTGTAATATTTGAAATAGCGAATAAATACACAATTCTTTTAAAGAAAAGCCTAAAATAGATTTTGGTTTAGTTAAAAATTTCATCATTAATCCAATTATTGAATAAATCTTTGAAGTATTCTAACGATTTTTGAACAATAGAATAATGTGTAAATTTACCCTTCTTCCAACCTTTAATCAAATTTAGATTTTCAAGGATTTTAAGGTGATAAGATATATTTGATTGACTTTTTCCTAATATGGCCTCTAATTCACATACACATCGATCCTTTTCCATTAAGATTCTAAGAATTAAAATCCTATCAACATGAGAAAAAGCTTCCAATAGCTTTGATAAGTCAGCAAGGTATGATTCTTTTAATATTTTCTTTCCGTATTCTGTTATTTTATCATAATATGCACGTGCATCTTCGATATCTTCACATTTTGCTAGTGTTGTGATTAGTTTCATCTCTTTTTTACTATACTCCATACATTTCACATTACTTCAACTATATTAATAAACTATTTATCAGACATTTACACATCAATAGTTTTTAATATGAAACAACTATCATTGATATATATAAATTTCTGGCATGTGAAGAGATTTGAGTAACAGTATTGAAACCAATCAAATTGAGGAAGATACTAAAAAGAATAAGGGACTTGGTTTATTTGAAAAATTATTACCAATTTGGATTGTAATTTGTATGGCAGCGGGTATTCTGCTTTCTCTATATGCACCAGGAATTGCAGAAACTATTGATAGTTGGCAAGTTAGGGGAATATCAATACCAATAGGGATATGTCTCTTTTTTATGATGTATCCTGCAATGCTGAATCTTAAAGCTTCAGAATTAAAGAAGCTAGCAAAGAATCCTAAACCAATTATCCTAACTTTAGTATCAAATTGGATAATTGCACCTTTTGTAGGGTGGGGGCTTGCTAGATTATTCCTTCCTGGAAATGAACAATTAATGTTTGCAATAATTCTTTTATCGTCTAGTCCTTGCACAGCCATGGTTCTGGTTTGGGGTTATTTAGCTGATGGAAATCAAGAACAAAATGTGATTACTACAAGTCTTAATACAATAACAATAATAATCGGATATGCTCCTATGGTTGTATTACTGTCTGGAATTTCAAATATCTCCATAGATGTTATATCACTCATTATATCAGTAGCAGTTTTTATTGGAATTCCACTTATTTTAGGTGTAATCAGTAGAGCACTAATCATAAAAGCAAAAGGAGAAGAATGGTTTAAGAGTAAATACATCCCAATTGTTGGTAAAATGTCAATACTAGCTTTGCTGACAACTCTAGTTGTTCTGTTTTCATTAAATGGAAATGTAATGATAAGTAATTTCAATTTATTATTACTAGTATCGGTACCATTACTATTAGGCTTCATTATAGTAGTTGGTTATAATTTACTTATCACTCGATTCACAAATTTAGCATATAGAGAAGGTGTGATTACTGTAATTATTGGATCATCAAGTCATTTTGAAATTGCTATTGCTACAGCTATTGCCATGTATGGTGTCGGTTCAGTAGCAGCTCTAGGCACTACAATGGGGTTATTTTGGGAGATACCAATCATGGTTGGTTTAGTATATCTCGCTAAATTTCTTAAAAAGAAACATTGGTGGAAAGGGACGCCAATGTGATTTTTATTTTTCCTTTTTCTTTCCAAGCCAAGTTGCTGTTAAATCGGTTATAGGACCATAAGCTATTCCTGCACCAAAGGTTGCAAAGCTGAAGAAAGGATCTATCAGCAAAAGTGCTACTGAAAAAACAAGCCCAAATAATATCCCTCTAATTCCTGCGTTTAACCATTTTTCCCATTTTTCTCCTTTTAGAAATGTTATTCCTTCAGCTAAACCAATAGTCATTCCTAGGATTACTCTCAAAAGCCATATACCCATTAGATAAACAATATTTTCAGCATAAGTTCCAGGAATACGCTGTCCCACACCAATTATACAAGCTACTCCCAATATGGCACCAGTAAGTGTAGATATCCAAAATCGTTTGTAATTTACCATTTTTTCTCAACAGTACTTTATTGAAAGTAGCATAAAAATTCTATGTATAGACAAGAATTTACATGAGAAATTGCAAAAATTATTAAATTTCCAGATGCTTTCTAAATTAAGAATGAATCAAAATCGTGGTTATGAGAGTACCTATTGAAAACAGAGATAGAGGTTAGCAAGTCGCATCGAACATTTTTTAAATCTTCTTTACACTTTTGACCAAGTGAGCAAAATGGATTTGAAAGGTAGATCACTTCTATCATTAGAGGATTTCACAGCAGATGAAATCCGTTTTCTTCTAGATGAATCTAAACGTTTGAAAGCTGATTTTAAAGCCTATAAAAGAACTAAACCACTTTCTGGTTTAACTTTGGGGATGATTTTCCAGAAACGTTCAACTCGTACTAGAGTTTCAACAGAGGTTGCAATGTATAGCCTAGGAGGGCATGCAATTTTCCTGAGTTCAGCAGATATCCAACTAGGTGCTGGTGAATCTATTAAGGACACATCCCGTGTTCTTGCAAGAATGGTTGACGGTATACTTGCGCGAGTTTATGCACATGAAGATGTTGCAAAGTTAGCTAAACATTCTACTGTTCCAGTTATCAATGCACTTTCAGATAAATACCATCCGCTCCAGATTCTTGCTGATCTTCTTACTATTGAAGAGCACAAAGGCAAGCTAGCAGGTTTAAAACTTGCATGGGTTGGTGACGGAAATAATGTTTGCAATTCATTGTTAATTGGATGTGCAAAGATGGGTTTAAACATGTCAGTAGCTACACCAAAAGGTTACGAACCACCTAGTGATATTGTAAGAAATGCTGAACATTATGCAGAGGAAACTGGTGCCGAAATCACAATAACTAATGATGCTATTGCAGCAGTAACAAATGCAGATGTTGTTGTAACTGATACATTCATCTCTATGGGAGAAGAAAAGGAAGCAGCAGCTAAGCTCAAGGCTTTTGAGAACTATGTTATCACCGAGGAACTTTGTGCTAACGCTAAATCTGATTATCTCTTTATGCACTGTTTACCCTACAAACATAAAGAAGCAACAGAAGAAGTTTTTGAAAGTGGAAATAGTGTAGTTTTTGATGAAGCTGAAAATAGATTGCATACCGTTATGGCTGTTCTAAACGCTTTAATGGGAAGTTAAATTTTCTCCCTTTTTTTATATTTTTAAACCTTTTTTATAAACTATAATTTACTCAACTACATTGTTTAACTGTCAACTTCTCAAAACAGAATATAGATTGAGATGGAGGAAGCTAGCAAAAAGTGCTTTTTGGAGAATTATGTTAACGTGGTCTTGCTAGCCTCAAATAAATAATATCGACAATTGTTTAAAAACCCAAAAAAAAGTGATATATAAATCATCCAAAGAGGTTTTCAAACGAAACTTGAGACCAGTCTATTAAACTCATTATAATACCAAAAATAATTGCGAAAATGAGTATGGCTATACCAATTAGTAAGATCTCCTCTAAGATAGGGCCACCTTTTTTGTTCTTCAATCTTAAACTTTTCAACATTCGAAAGAGTAACATTTTAGTCAAAGGTAGTACTCAAGGTTAATATTTAAACTCAACAAAATATAGAAGGAAAAAAATGAATCTTCCAAAGCAATCGATGTCATGCGGTAACAATCTGTAATTCTGTTTCAATAACTTCTTTTTCTGATGTAAGCTCTCTATCTGTTACATGTTTCCCTGCAATTATTTGTGATGCAATACCTGAAACAACTTTCTTTTTGAATTTCTTAGAACGTTTTGTTATCCAGATTAACAGTCTAAACATCTTTGGTTGAATGAGGTTTTCTTTTGGGTTTAGTATAAGTTTAACAATTTCTTGAGCCAATTTTGCAACTTTATATCCTTTGAACGATGCATTTCCAATATTCGCTACTTGATTAAATTCAGTATTATAAGGTCCTGGTAAAATAGTTGAAATCAATATTCCATGTCCTAACATTTCTTCTCTTATACAATCATCAAATGTTTTTACAGCTGATTTGGTGGCAGAGTAAACAGCGAATGGATATGTTGGAAGCATTGCCAAAGTAGAAGATAGATTGATAATGTGCCCATGACCTTGCTCTTTCATCACTTTTGCAGCTTTTTGAGTTAATTTGATTAAAGAAACAATGTTTGTATCTATTAATTCATTAATCTCTTCCTCAGGTTGCTCTAGAAACAAATTTACTTTTCCTAATCCCGCATTATTAATGAAAACATCAATCGAACCATAGGCAGTTATTGAAAAATCTATAATTCTATTTCTATCATCACTGTCTCTAACATCAGCTGTTATTGGTAATACCTTTAGACCTAGTCTTCTTAGATCCTTTGCTGTCTGCATTAATTTTTTCTTTCTTCTTGCAACAATCACTAGTTTTGGTTTATGTTCTGCCAAAGCAAGTGATACTGCTCTTCCTATTCCAGAAGAAGCTCCTGTAATGACTACCACTTTATCTCGAATAGGAGAATCCTTTACCTCTTTTACCCTAACATTATGCATAATATCAGTAATGTTTCTAAAAAATTCTATAAAAACCCAAAAAATACTCTTAAAAGGTTAATATTATGAGAATCGATCAGTGCTTTCTAAAATTTAGATTAATACGTGCTCTTTTCCTAAATCTTCCAGCATTTCAATTGTATTCTTTCTTTGTTCTGATCTTGCTCCTTTCTTATCTATCAATGCTCCCACAGGTGATTCAATTGTTTTCTCAAACGCTTGTTTTAGAACATCTTTTGTCAAATCATCCAAAGAATGTTTAGCTGCTATGTGACTAATATAGACATCTGGATTTTCCATCAGATATTTATGAAAGCGGTAAGCATAGTGATTTCCCCCAATTCCAATGTAACTTTGATTATCAAAATTTCCTCGCTGTATGAAACCTTGAGCTGTTTCAATTATGGCTTCAGCTACAGCCGTGGCACCTGTTTCATGCACCCAATATTCTTCACTGCTGCCGAGTTCCATGAAAATAAGAGGGGTTGTTAATTTTGTAGGACCATGATGAGTTACTTCTAGGTCTACCTTAAATTCATCTAGTTTGAATTCTTCTTGTTTCTCTTTTAGTTTTCTCAATCCATAGTTCAAAGCCCAGCTTGAAGTATAGGAAAGCTCAGATTCTCTACCTGCTAAAGTGATTTTTGACCAATTTCCGGTAGGATGTATTAATAGTGCAGGTGTTCCAGAAGCTGCTCTATGTCTGCTAGCAAATATGTATAAGTCGGCGTTCATTCCTTCATCCAGATGACTTGATTCTACTCCATCACTCTTTGTGTGAATCAATTTTATGTCACTAGGGTTTTGCTTAAGCGAATAGACAGGATTGCTATCAAAACTTTCATCTGTTTCTTTGAAGAATGATTGCTGATTTAAAACGTGCCACATTGTTTGAGCTGCTTGATCTTTTTCAGGAACTATTATGGCTACTTTTGTATTTATGGTCAAAAGTCACACTTCTTTCTATGTTAATCAAAAGCAGTTAATGTGCTATAAAAATTTAGAGTAAGATAGAAAATCATTAATCATAAAATACCTGATAGGTGGTATCGTTGGTTTTCTTTACAGCTGTGAGCTCTTCAAGTTTGAAACTTATTTCTTGTTTTGTTTTAACAGGAAAGCCATAAAATTCGTTTTTATACTTAAGTTCCCCATGTTTTTGAGCATGTTCAATCATGTACTCCTTATGTTCTTCTAATCGATTATTATTGTATTCATTGGCATAAGTTACTATGTCTTTTATTCTTCCATCGATTATTTCGTTGAAATTAGTAGCAATTTCTACTCCAATACTATTTCTTTCTAAAGCCATAGCAGCTAGCATGGTGGTCCCTGTTCCTAGAAAAGGATCTAACACAATATCATGTTTTAAGGAATACATACTTATTAGACGATAAGCTAACTCAAAAGGAAAAGCTGCACTTCTTTCTCGTGTATTGCTCTGCTTTAACGCTTGGTGGACGCCTTTGAGATCCCAAACATCAGAAAACCATTTATTCCTTTCTTCCCAGAAATATGAACTATCGACTCGCTTTTTCTTCTCAATGTCTGTTTTGAATTCCCTTTTACCGCCTTTACGAAGAACAAGAATATATTCGTGTTCTAGAGTTACATATCCTCCAGGGGGTAACATACCCGACCCCATAAACTTGTTAGGGGCATTGGTTAATTTTGCCCAAATGATGAGCGGAAGACATTGAAAACCTATTTTACAACAGTGAGAAATAATTCTAGAATGAGATGCATACAGTTTGAAATCATCACCAATACTTCGAGTTGTATCTCCAACATTAATACATGCAATTCCATTAGTCTTCAGTATTCTGAAAGCTTCATTCCACACTTTATCTAGTTCTTGATGCATTAACTCAAAAGCTAGATTTCCATCTTCTTTTTCTAATGCTACACCTATGTCAGGATTAAGCTGAGAAAAAACATAATCCCATATTTGAACAAGTGGATACATTGGGCTTGTGAGAATGAGGTCAACAGATTCATCTTCTAGAGCCCTCAAATTTTGTGCATTCTGGAAGTAAATCTTGTGAGTTGTCTCTGACATGCTTTCCACTTTGTTTATGCTACAAGTATGATATATTAATCAATTGGATATTAAATACTAAAAATATTAGCTAGATTAAAGTTTTGTGTAAAAAAACAATTTTAGTTGTGAATAAGATAGCGAAAGATTTTTGTAAAAATTATTTTTAGTAACACAATCATTATCAAAATAATCATTTAATTATGTGAAAATCATGGCAAATGGAGAAATTATTAAGATAACAATTGATGGTAAGGAAATTGAATGTTACACGAATGAAACATATCATTCTATTGCTGAAAGGAACGGCATTGAAATTCCAACAATATGCCATCATCCTGCTTTAGAACCCGCTGCTAAATGTAGAGTTTGTGTTGTGGAAGAAACTATCGGTGATGCTTCAAAAACAGTAGCTTCCTGCAAGGAACTTGCTAAACCAAATGCAATAATCAAAACAGATACTGAAAGAATTTTAAGAACTAGAAAAGCACTAATCACTAAATTTGCAAAATTACACACTGGAGAATGTGTAGCTTGTGCAACTGGTCAATATTGTAAAATTAAAGCTCTTGAAGAAAAATATCTGGATGAACCTGTAGAGATTGAGGAAAAGAAAGTAGATTTGCATGAATCGAACGAATTCTTTTCACTTAACTACGAAAACTGCATCAAATGTGGTAATTGTGTTAGAGTTACTAGTGAACTACAAGTTTGTAACGTATTATCTATTGAGAGAGGAAAATTTGATGGTTATCCCACCACACCAGATGGTGGGAGCTTTGAGAGTGCAGGGTGTGTAGCTTGTGGTAATTGTGTTGTAGTTTGTCCAGCAGGAGCTCTTGTTAATCATCAAGTACGGGATGTAGAACATTGTGAAGATTTAACCAGAACCACAACAGTTTGCTCCTATTGTGGTGTTGGGTGCAATTTTGATGTTCTAGCAAATCCAAATACTAACACAATTTCTTATGTTGATTCAAATCATGACAATGTTGTTAATGGTGTGGCTCTCTGTGTAAAAGGCAGATATGGTTGGGACTTTGTTAATCATCCAGAAAGGTTGAACACACCATTGATTAAGAAAGAAGGAGAATTTGTAGAAGCTTCTTGGGATGAAGCATTAGATTTAGTTGAAAAGAAACTAAAAAGTATTCGAGATGAAAGTGGTCCTGGAGCTCTTGCTTTCCTAGCCTCTGCTAAATGCACTAACGAAGAGAATTATCTTATGCAGAAGTTCGCAAGAGCAGCTGTTGGAACCAATAACGTAGATCATTGTGCAAGGTTATGTCATGCTTCAACTGTAACAGGACTCGCCAAAGCTTTTGGTTCAGGTGCTATGACTAATAGCATTGGTGATTTAACTAACGATGCTGAAGTAATATTCATAATAGGTAGCAATACAACTGAAGCTCATCCAGTTATAGGCATAAAAATTAAACAAGCAGTCAAAAGAGAAGTTACAAAGCTGATTGTTGCAGATCCAAGGAGAATAGAACTTGCTGATTATTCAGAAATCTATCTACAACAGAAACCAGGGTCGGATGTTGCTCTAATCAATGCTTTCATGAAAGTTATTCTTGATGAGAATCTACATGATGAAGAATTTATCAAAAGCAGAACAGAAGGTTTTGAAGAATTTAAAGAAGGCTTAAAGGATACATCGCTGGAATTACTCTGTAAAATCGCAAATGTTAATGTTGAAGAGGTTAAAGAAGCTGCTAGGCTATATGCAAATGCCAAAACAGCAGCTATAGTTTACTCAATGGGTATAACTCAGCATATCACTGGAACAGATAATGTCTTATCTCTAGCTAATCTTGCCATGATAACTGGAAACATTGGACGTCCTGGTACTGGAGTCAATCCTCTAAGAGGCCAGAACAATGTTCAAGGTTCTTGTGATCTTGGAGGATTACCTAATGTTTATCCTGGTTATCAACGAGTAACTGATCCAGAAAACAAAGCTAAATTTGAGAAAGCTTGGGGGGTTTCCAATCTTGATGACAAGGTTGGTTTAACAGTTGTGGAGGTAATACATGCAGCTCATAGTGGAGACATTCGTGGAATTTACATCATGGGAGAAAATCCTGCTTTAAGTGATCCAAATCTAAATCATGTAAAAGAAGCACTTGAAAACCTTGAATTCCTTGTAGTTCAAGACCTATTCCTCACTGAAACAGCAAAATACGCAGATGTCGTTCTTCCAGGAGTATCTTTTGCTGAAAAAGATGGTACTTTCACAAATACAGAGAGGAGAGTTCAACGAGTTAGGAAAGCAATTAATCCAATAAGTAACAGAAGAGATGATTGGGACATACTCCAAGAAATGTTAAATCGTTTTGGAATTGAAGCAAATTATAATAGTCCTAGTGACATCATGGATGAAGTAGCAACTCTATCCCCAATATATGGAGGGATAAGTTATGAAAGAATTAAGGAAATTGGTTTACAATGGCCTTGTAAAGATAAGAAACACGAAGGAACTAAAATACTCCATCAAGGAGAGTTTACTAGAGGAAAAGGTAAATTCCATGTTATTTCTTACATAGATCCTGCAGAATTACCCGATGAGGAATATCCATACATGCTGACAACTGGTCGTATTTTATATCACTTCCATACAGGTGAAATGTCCCGCAGATCTAAAGCTTTACACGAACGAAGACCTATAGAAAGAAGTGAGATTAACGTAAAGGATGCTGAAAAACTCAGTATTAAGAGTGGAGATAAGATTACTATTGAATCAAGAAGAGGTCGTTTAACAACTGTTGCTAGAGTTACTGATAGAATCCAAGAAGGTTTAGTCTTCATGTCTTTCCATTACAAAGAATCTGCTGCAAACCTTCTAACTAATGATGCCTTAGATCCTCTAGCGAAAATTCCTGAATTCAAAGTATGTGCTATTAAAATATCTAAAGAATAGACCTAGGAGATTTACATTATTCTTCTTGGTTCAATCTTCATTTTTTTTCTTAAATGCTTTATTTTAGCATTGACACTTGGTTTTCTCTCTCCAGGAAAATATCTAATAAGATCATCCAAAGAGTGAAGAGCAAGAAAAGGCATTTCATTATTAATCCAAAAATCATATTCTTTCTTCAACGATTCAATTCCAAACGCTTTGTATTTTCCAATGGAAATTTTCTTTTGTTTCCAGAAATAAAAGGATAAAAGAAAAGCTGAGTAATAATTCTCAATTTCAATAAGAGTCTCAACAATTTCATCTTCCTTGTTGTATCTAGTATCATCAAATGTAAAATTTGGCCGTTCTCTTTCAATTAGTACTGAATCGGGGATAATAACTGAAGCTGAATTAGAATAGTCTATTCTTTCATTTTCAATATCAGGTTGAATATTTATGTTAGAAAAAAATTTGACAGATAAATTATTTCTATCAAGTATTTTATTTATACTATAAACTTGAATTTCATTAGAAAATCTAATTGGAACATCTGCTCTTGACAATGGAAGTTGAGACAAGTTCTCTGGAAAAGATGCTTGTGCTCCGTATAGGGAAAGTAAAGGTTCAATCATACCATTATCATATCTGAGCAAACTTACTCCCCTCTTCATAACTTTTAAACCTCTTAAAATTCTTAAGTCGAGATAGGGACGATCTGAAGGTATGAATTGAACTGAAGATTTTGTTCTTTTCTTAAGAGTTGAATAAATTCCTTTTAGAACGCCATCTAAAGAGATTTTTCTTAAATCGACAGTGAAATCTATATTGATATTTGGTAAATAACTCTCTACAATCTTCTTATAATCGCGCTTTCTAGAATTTGTATTTACAGAGATATTGATGCCATCATATATTTTGTTTCCTTGATCTAAAAGATGTATCAAAAGAGGTTTATTGTTAATATACAACAAAGCTTTGTCTAACCACTGGTCATCCTTTTTCTGAAATCTTCTAGAATAGCCTCCCGCAAGAATAGTTAGTGTTCGATTAGACATTAAGAAAACTGTCTACTTTCTCTATAAATGACTTTTGAAATGAAAAAATAAAATAAAAAAAGAGAATAGAATTAGTTAGAATCTTCTGATTCTTCATCTATTTTTGTTTCTACGGCGTCTTCAACGGCTTCAACGATTTCATCTGCTTTTTCTTCGACAGCTTCTTCGACAGCTTCTTCAGTAACTTCGTTTACAACCTTTTCAACTACATCTTCAGCTATATGCTCAGCTTTTTCTTCGCTTATACCTTCTGCTTTTTCAAGAACATCTTGAACAACATCTTCAACAACGTCCTCAACGACGTCTTCAACAGCTTCAGTGACTTCTTCTACAATTTCTTCGATGATTTCCTCGACGATTTCCTCAACAGCTTCAGCAATTGTTTCTTCCTTATCGAGTACTTCTTCAACAGCTTCTTCAATTTCTTCTGTTACTTCTTCTAGTACTTCTTCGGAAACTTCTTCAACTACTTTGTCTACGATTTCATCGGTTTTTTCTTCGATAGCTTCTTTCACTAATCCTGCTACTTGTTCGTCTGATATTTCTGAAGCAACACCCTCAGCTACAGCTTCAGCAACTTGTTCAACAACGTCCTCGACGACGTCTTCAACGACGTCTTCAACGACATCTTTTACTGTTTCCTCAACCGCTTTTATAATTTCAGCCTTAGGTTCATCAACAACCTCTTCAGCAGGTTCTGGTTCAGCAACAGGTTCAACAACTGGTTCAACAAAAGTTTTAGCTGGTGGATCAACAATAGGTTCAGGTTCTGAAAAAACTACAGTTTGTGGTTCAGGTTCTGGTTCAGGTTCAGCAACAGGTTCAATTGCTGGCTCATGTGTTGGTTCAACGATAGGTTTTGGCTCATAAACATCCTCAGGATGTGGTAGTTTTTGATCTTGAATCTTTGGAGTTTCTTCGAAAACACCTTTAGCAGGTGGTGTATCGTGTGCAAACACTTTCTTAGGGAAAGAATCTTGTCTAGAGTCTCCTTGAAAACCTCCAAGATCTGTATCTATGTACTTCTCTTGTACTGTCTTATGTAAATCACCAATATTATCTTCAGTGATTTGTTCCAAACGGCATTTTATGCCTGTTCTCTCGCCTGATGAAATCAAAAATCCTGATCTACTAATTGTATCAGCTATTCTTCGACCTGTTCTTTGAGCAACAAGTCCTAGATGACTGCCAAAAACCAAATGCCATTCGTCCTTTTCATGATGGAAAATTAGAAGACCATCTAAACCTAATGAAGACAACTGCCTAGATATGTCAGTTAAATCCCCTTCTATAATGGATTGATATTTAGTTGTATCTTTTAGCTCTTGAAAATCGCCTTTGCCATGATCGTATCCTAGAAAAACATTACTTGGACTCATAGTATTACCCTATTTACAATTCTAATCTTATAACAGAATTTTTAATAAAAAGTTATTCTCTTTAGGCAATGGTATAAAATAGCTTTTTGTCGGAAGAAAATAATGAAAAAAAAGATAGGAAAGAGGCTATCTATGATAGACTCATTGTTTGGAGTTCTGTATTCACATCTTCAAGAATTGTAAAGATGTTATTTACACTTGTTACAAATTGAGCTGCTTGAGTGCTTGGATCTGGTAACGCTAATATTGCAAAAATGGTGACAAGTTCTGCGTTTACATCTATCAGCGAGTCTCTAATTATAATAAGAGTGTTTCTTGGAGATTCCAGCTGAGTCATACCAGCATCAACTGATTTATTCATGTAGAATATCGATTGAGTCATATTTGATATTGCATAGTTCAATGACTCGTTTGCAGCTAGGAAGTTATCCTCGGCGTCAATAAAGTAAGAATCTAGAAAGTTTTCTTCTCCAGCAGTAATGTTTGAATAAGTGTAACTCAATTCTTGCAATGAGTATACCATATAATAAATGGCATTTGCGATGTATTTTGTGCTTGCAATAGAGTTAATCATATCAAACTGTATCATTGTTTCGGCAAATCCACCTGCAAATTCACTAAGGAAACCATATCCTTGAATCTGAGATTTATCATATACTACTGTAGCAGAATCATTGACTGCAATAGCATCAGCTTCAATGCTAGTTAGGGTTACATTAATAGCTGAAGTATCATCAAGAATTGTCTGATAGTTTGTAACATTCTGATAATCAGTTGTTTCAAAGATATCTATGATTCCTTCTAGATCTGTAAATCCAGTAGCCAGGTTCAAACCTAAACTAGCAAAAGGTATTCCAACTTGGGTGAAGTCGTAAGCAAAACTTAGAAAGTCTTTTCCAATAGTGATGTTTCCACCAACTCTATTAATGATGTCTTGAACTTCAGGAGTACTTAGTTCTGTATCTACAATTGAGAAGTTACCATATGCATAGTCAAAATTCTCATATGTACCATTAAATGCAGTTATTTCTCCGATTGATGTTCCAGCAAACAGAACGTTTACCCATCCTAGGAAAAAGTGCACAAGTGTAGCATCACTACTTCCTGCTGGTTTACTTAGAAGAATTGAAATTCCAGCAATAATATCTTTAATATCTTGTAGATATGTTTCTGCAATTTCTGCATATGCATCTATTACAAATAAGGCTTCATCTGGCAAGAAAGGTATTTTTGAGATATTA
>JAUWEG010000117.1 GCA_030608385.1 Candidatus Heimdallarchaeota archaeon | reverse complement strand
CATTCTGAAGTATCTTTTCTGCTTCATCTATTACCTCATGATACTTCCCTGCTACTAGTTCTTCAAAAAGATCATTTAGTCTGTAAGAGTAGCAATTGTTCAAGATTAAATCACCAAGTGAATCAATTATATTATGTCTTTCAAGAACTAAAACTTTTCCCAAAAATTGACTAATGAGCTTTTTGCCAATAAGTAACCTTTGGTTCTGGTCTTGGAACCAATCTTCTGTATTTATCATTCGGGTATCCTATTGCTAAGCAAGCGAACAACGTATGATTCTCTGGAAGATTGATTATCTCTCTTATTCTCTTTGAGTTCTCCCAGCTCTTCTGGACATAACCGATGAATGTAGCTCCCAAACCCAGAGTTGGCGCACCTAATGATATATTCTGAGCTGCTATATTGCAGTCTTCTATTGGTGATGATGTCTCAATATCAGTATGAATCAAAATAAGTGTTGATGAGTAATGTAGAACTTTATCTATTCCTTTCTCCCAATGTTCAATGTGACTCTCTAACCGATACAGGCTTTTCTTAGCTTTATCAAAGAACTTCTTTTTACCACTTAACAAAGCAAGAACATTCCAGAGAGTACTATTCAGCTGTTTCTTGAGTTTCTTGAAAAGCTCAATCATATTATCGAGGAGAAATTCAAGTTCTTTTCTATTATTGATTATTGTATAACAGACTTTCCTATCATTATGTCCTGTGGGAGCATATCTTCCTAAATCTATCAGCTGTTCCATTTGTTCTTTGGTCACTTTTTTACTTGAGAAATATCTTATAGATCTTCTCTGACGAATTGTTTCCAGAACTTGGTCGTAAGATAAAGTTTTTCCTTTCTTAGGGAAATTTTCATCAAGAGAATTTTCTATCATTCTATGTTGAACTATAGCATTTTCTGGACATACTGCAACACAATGACCACAATCATGACATCGGAATAAATTTTGATTAGTTACAGCTTTCTTATCAACTATATCAAAAATATATCGAGGACAAACATTGGAACAGCTTCCACACCCTATACAATCTTCTGTAATAGAAATTATTTCAATACTCATTAAAATGGAATCTATTTGACTTCTTCAAAAGTTTTGTGAGTAAAAATTAAAATGTAATCTATGGTACAGGATATAATTCATCAAAAACAGTATCTTTTACAATTTCTTCAAGATTCATCATAGGGGTATACCCTAACCGCTCAAGTTTATCAGTAGCGAAAATCCATTCCTTCCCCACCATTCTTGCATACTCACGATTGATTAATGGTTGCTTCCTTGGTGAGACGAACCAGTGAATCCTTTCAAACATCCAAACTGCCACATAGAATATTGGGTAAGGAAGATTATATTTGAATCTCTTTTTCCCAACAAGATGTTCCTCCATAACTAGTATCAAATCTTTGAATGATCTATTACATGAAACAATATTATAACATTCAATTTCATCTGAACCATTTTTAGTTAATATCTCAAAAGCTTGACCTATATCATATGGATGAACTATTGAAACTTCATGTTTTGAATTTCCTAAAATTGGCATTATGTTAACTTTTACTAGCTTACTTACAACTGGATAGAAATGTCTATCATGTTTCCCCAAGATTAGTGGTATTCGTAAAATACTCCCTTTTATTCCGTTCTCTTCGCACATAATTTTTATAAGAATCTCTGAATTTAATTTTGAATCTGCATAAAGACCTCTAGGCTTAAGTCTATGATTTTCTTTTGCAGGAGATTCAATTATTTTTCCATAAACAGCAGTAGTACTAGCAAAAATAATGTGTTTGATTTTATAATCTATTGCTGCTTGAATAACATTATTGGTTCCCTCGAAATTGACTTTATTGAAATCTTTTTTCTTAACATTTCTATGAACAGCTGCTGCTAGGTGCCAAATTGTGTCAATTTCATTTTCTTTTAGAATGTTTATTATTGACTGTTTATCTGTCAGGTCTCCAATTACATACTTAACACCTTGTATTGGATCTGTGGGACTTTTTCTCACCATACCAAATATATTGGAATAGCCTTTAGCATTAAGGTAATGTAAAACGCCCATTCCTGTACATCCAGATGCCCCTGTAACTAGTATACCTACCATGACAATAGAGACAAAGCTAGCTCATAAAAAAATCTTCTCCTTGTTGAAAGAAGAAAAAGAAAGTAGAGGTTGAATTAACAACCTTGACCTGAAAAGGGTTTGAGTTCTCCTACATGACCACCAGGTGGCAAATTAGAGATTTGATATGTATCATATCCACCAGTAAGGTTAATCACATTGAAACCATTATGAGTAAGAATTCTGTATGCAAGATAAGATGAAAATCCAACTTGACAATGCACACAAATTTGTTTATCCTTTGGAAGTTCATCAAGTCTAGATCTTAACTGTCCTAGGGGGATATTAATTGAACCTTCAATATGTCCTTCCTCAAAAGTTTCAGGTGGTCTTACATCTACTATGATCCCTCCATTTGATTTGAGTTCTTCAGTTTCATTCCATTGACACAACTTCACTTCACCAGAATGAACATTGGAAGCAACAAAACCAGCCATGTTAACACAATCTCTTGCGCAACTAAATGGAGGTGCATAGCACAATTCAAGATCTTGTAGATCGTATACTGTTCCACCAAAGTAGATAACAGTCGATAATACATCTATCCTTTTTTCAGTTCCAGGTCCTCCTACAGCTTGAGCTCCTAAGATTTTACCATCTTTCTTATCGAAAATCAATTTCATTGCTATAGCTTGTGCTTCTGGATAATACCCAGCATGGTTTTTGGGATGAACATAGATTTTTTCATACTCTATTTCCAAGGCATTCAGTTGTCTTTCAGTTAAACCTGTTTGTGCAGCTGTTTTACTAAATACTTGCAGTACTGCTGTACCTAATGCTCCTTTATACTTTGAATCTCTTCCAGCGATATTATCAGCAGCAATTCTCCCCTGACGATTTGCAGGTCCAGCTAAAGGTACTGCAGTCTTTTTATGTGTTATAAGATTGTTAATTTGAATTGCATCACCTACAGCATATATATCAGGATCAGATGTCCTCATATTATCATCAACAACTATGTATCCTCTTTCAGTAAGTTCTAGGTCACAACCTTTAGCTAATTCAGTTTGAGGTCTTACTCCAATACAAAGAATAATCAAATCTGTTTCTAATTTCTTCCCGCTTTGAGTAGCAACTATGTATTTCTTACTTCCTGAATTTGTTTTATTAAAGGATTTAACACCATCTCCAAGAATAAGTTGAATTCGGTTCAATACTATTTCGTTGTTTATGAATTGAGCCATATCCTTATCCATTGTAGGCATAACTTGATCAAGAAGTTCAATTAAAGATACCCTTATTCCTCTAAATGAAAGATTTTCTGCCATCTCTAAGCCAACATATCCACCACCTATAACAACAGCTGTAGTTGGATTATTCTTTGTTATGAAATCCTCTATAGCCAAGGTATCTGGAATGTTTCTTAATGTAAATACAGGAACATCGTTTATCCCTTTGAAATTGGGTCTTAAACATTCAGCTCCAGGAGATAAAACTAGATTATCATAATCAAGGGGGTATTCTTCTTGTGTTTTATGATTTTTAATCATAACCTGTTTTTTTTCTCTATTGATTGATAATACTTCAGAGTTAGTTCTAACATCGATATTGAACTTAGTTCTGAAATCACCAGGCTTCATTACTTCCAATGTTTCTTTTTCTTTAATCACTTTTCCCACATAATATGGTAATCCACAATTTGCGAAAGATACAAATGGTCCTTTTTCTAGCATAACTATTTCTGTAGTTTCTTCTAGTCTTCGTAGTCTTGCAGCAGTTGAAGCTCCACCAGCCACTCCTCCTACAATCAACACTTTTTTAGTCATAGGTTCACCGATTATTTTGCAAAATTGTATCAAACTCAAAGCCTTATACTTTAAGTGTAATTGTCTGAGCATGCCTATACTAATATCGATGACGCTAATTAAACAAAAGTGAGGTTATAAAAATAACAGAAAGATATAAGTAAAAACTGGTGATTTATATCTATAACAGTTACACTAAGTTATTGAATCAATTGTAGAGAAAGAGGACCAAGTTTTTTTAGTTCATCTACAAACTCTGTTACAACTTCTGCAAATTTATGTCCTTCTGAGGCAGAGACAAACTCAAATCTAACTCTATTAGGATTAATTCCCATCTCTTCCAAAAATTTCTTTGTGAGTTTTATTCGTCGACTAGCTTTATGATTTCCAGATTTATAGTGGCACTCACCAAAATGACAAGCTCCGATTAATACGCCATCTGCTCCTTTTCTAAATGATTCTAGAACAAATACTGGATCAATTCTCCCTGAACACATGACTCGGATTATTTTAATGTTAGGTGGGTATTTAATTCTACTAGTTCCTGCTAGATCAGCGCCAGCATATGCGCACCAATTACATAAAAAGCCGATAATATTTGGTTCATAATCTTCCATTTTATTTTTCTCCTTTGTTATTAATACTGACTTTGTTATATTCATATGATATTTGCTGTTATTTCCTATTTTAATTCTTGAATGATTGTTTGATAAACTTGATTAACGATTCCTTTAAACTTATTTTGGAGTTCGAATGATAATTCATCACTAAACTCCATAGGATTCATAATTTCTATCCCGATGATTTTGATATCTTTTGGAACATCGTCATACATTTGATTACTAAATTCCAAAGCTGTAAAGATATCTATGTTGTGATAATGTGAAGTATGTGAAGCAAGTGAAAATTCTTCAGGTTGAAGCTGTATTACTGTTCCTACTGAGTTCTTTCCTGTTTGAATTGAATCTACAAGTATAGCACTGTCATATCCTCGAATCAATTCCACTAACCCCAAACCTGCAATAGATATATCAGCCAAGATTTCAGTATTTTTTATAGGAAAAAATGTGTCCCTAATGTGCTCCATAACTTTGATGCCAATAGCATCGTCTCCTACTATAGGGTTTCCTAATCCTATTATTACTGATTTCAACCTTTATTTTTCTCCTAATGCTTTTATTTGTGCAAGTATTTGATGATCAGTGTATCCAAGATGGTTAATTGCACCATTCAAACAAGCTGCTGCACAACTTCCACATCCTTTACATAAGGCTTCATTAACACTTGCCACTTCAGTTTCGTATCCGAATTGATTAATTATTTTGAGTTCTATTGCTGAATACGGACATGATTCAACGCAGAGTCCACATCCTCTACACAAACTCTCATCAACATGAGCAATTGTTGCTTCTATTTCCAATTCTTTTTGTGAGAGTATATTACATGCTCTTGATGCAGCACTACTAGCTTGAGCTACAGTATCAGGGATATCTTTGGGGCTTTGGCAGCATCCTGCTAAGAAAACACCATCTGTAAAAGTATCAACAGGTCGGAGTTTAGGATGAGCTTCTAAGAAAAATCCATCCTCACTCATATTAATGTTCAATAGCCTAGACAGTCCTTTGGAATCTTCTCGAGGAATTAAACCAGTTGCTAGTACAACAAGATCTGCGTGAATATCTGGATGTCCTTCTGCTTTGACAATTACTCCCTTTTCATTTCCGACCACTTGAATTGAATCCTCTAATTCTCTTCTTCTGTACTCAATATCTTCCTCTTGTACTCTATTATAGAATTCCTCAAAGCCTTTGCCAAAAGCTCTAACATCTGTGTTATAAACAGTCAGTTTAGATTTTGGTAATTTGTCTCTTACCATATGAGCTTGTTTAGCTGTATACATACAACAAACTCTTGAGCAGTACTCATGTCCACCTTTATCCCTTGAACCAACGCATTGGATAAAAACTACATTCTCGGGTTCTTTTCCATTAATCTCAATATGACCAGCTGTTGGTCCTGAAGCTGAAACTAATCTTTCAAATTCCATACCTGTAAGAACATTTGAAGTTTGACAATATCCATATTCAGGTTTGTTACTTGGGTCATAATTGTCAAATCCTGTTGCAACAACTATTGCTCCTATGTCTAGTTCAACATATTCAGCTTCTTGATCATGAATTATAGCTTCTGCTTCACATGTTTCAACACATTGCATGCATTCAGAACAGATCGAACAGGAGATACATCTTAGTGCTTCTTGAACAGCTTCTTCCTCAGTATATCCTAAATCAATTTCTCTGAAATCCTTTATTCTTTCCTCAACAGGAGCGCGTTTCATTTTCGCTCTAGGACGTTTCTCTTTATCAAGTCTAACAAAATCTATCTTTGTTATATCTCTAACCCTTCCTTCCTGAATGTCTACTTTTCGCAGATATCTGTCAATTGAAATGGCAGCTTCAGCACCAGTTCCTATTGCATTGACTACTGATGGTATACCTGGGACAATATCTCCTCCAGCAAATACTCCTGGAATACTTGTTTCAAAGGTAATAGTGTTGACTTTAATTGTTCTACCACCGGGATTTGTTTCTACTTCTTCGAAACCTGTTAGGTCAGATTTCTGTCCTATAGCAAAGATAATTGTATCGCCTTTGATATCAGGAGAGGGATCAGCACAAAATTCTGGTTTGAAAGAACCATCTTCTTCATAAACTGAAGAACAGATCATGGTTTCTAAACCTGTAACTTCTCCATTCTTGCTAAGTATCTTTTTGGGACCTAGTTCATTGAAGAATATTACACCTTCTTCTTCTGATTCTTCTATTTCCCAAATATCAGCGGGCATTCTATCTTTCAATGCCAAATCTCTTGTCTCCAGACAAACAACATTGACTTCTTTTGCTCCCATTCGTAGTGCAACTTTAGCACAATCCATTGCTACGTTTCCACCACCAATGATAATTAATTTTTCTCCAAATCCTGGTGTTTTTATTCCCTTTTTCGCATCCTTTAGGAAAGTTAATCCTTCTAAAACTCCTGAAACATTAGAACCTTCGACTTCTAAGACAGCAGGGAGCTGAGCTCCAATTCCTATGAAAACAGCATCATATTTATTCCTAATCTCTTCAAAAGAAATATCTTTTCCAACCTTAGTGTTTTTTATCAGGTTTATTCCTTGGTCTAATAATCGGTTGATATCATATAATGCCAAATCTGGAGGAAGACGATAAGAAGGAAGACAACTTGTCATAATCCCTCCTGGAATATCTGCTTCATCATAGACTGTTACAGGATAACCTTGCTCAAGCAATCTGATAGCACAGGATAGTCCTGAAGGTCCAGCTCCAATAATAGCTATTTCTTCTTCTTTTGTAGTTTTTATAACCTCTGGATGAGGTTCATCATGTAATCTATTGTAATCTGCAGCGAATCTTTTTATTTGCATTATTGACACAGGTTCATCAATCTCTGCTCTTTTACAAACCTCTTCACAAGGATGATGACAAACTCTTCCACAAACTGAAGGAAACGGATTTTTATCTCGGATTACACCAAGAGCTTCTTTATATTTTCCTATACCTATGAGTTGAACATAACCTTGAGCATTATTACTTGCAGGACATGTGACTTTACATGGAGAGTATTCCTCTAATTTAGCAATAGTATATTTCTGAGGAACAGCTTGAGGAAAAGGTATGTAGATTGCTTTTTTTGTCATCATATTAGCATTATATTCATCCATCTCTATAACAGGACAATTCTCTACACAATCACCACATGCTGTACATTTGTTTACATC
>JAUWEG010000215.1 GCA_030608385.1 Candidatus Heimdallarchaeota archaeon | reverse complement strand
AATCTATTTTTCATAATAATCAAACTCATTTAAGTAAGTACTGTTTTTATCTATCTTACCAACAGCAGATATCTTGATAATATAAACTTTATAACTGCTTTTTCTAAACATTCTTTGTAAGAGGTTTAATTATGTTTGATGATTTTAATGAAAAACTAGCCAAACTTGTTGTAAATTACTCAGTTAGAGTACAAAAAGGTCATACTGTTATGATCAGTGGTGGCATAGACTCTGCTGATTTAGTAAGAGGAATAAATATAGAATGCATAAAAGCAGGAGGACATGTAGTTAATACTAATTTAGCCATTCCTGGAACAGCTGAATTATTCTTCAAATATGCTCAAGAACATCAGTTGAATTATGCCAATCCATTTGCTATTGATATGATAAAAAAAATTGATAAGTATATAAATGTCTTCAGTTCAACAAATAGAAAAGCACTCGCTAATGTAGATTCTGCTAAACAAATGCAAGTTAGAGAAGCAAATAAGGAAATGACCAAGGTCTATTTTGAGAGATCTGCTTCAGGAGAATTAGATTGGGTTATTTGTCCTTATCCTTCCCCAGCTTTTGCTCAGGAAGCAAATATGGGAACTATTGAATACAAAGAATTTGTCTACAAAGCTTTAGCTTTAGACAAACCTGATCCTGTTGCTCATTGGAAATCAGTTAAAGAAGAACAAGATGGAATTGTGAGTATTCTAAACACAGGAAAAGAGCTTAGAATTGTGGGAGAGGATACCGATTTGGTTTTGAGTATTGAGGGAAGGGGATGGATTAACGCTTGTGGAGATAAGAATCTTCCCGATGGAGAGGTATTCACATCACCTGTTGAAGATGCAGTAAATGGAACTATTCGTTTCACTTATCCTGGGATTTTCATGGGTAAAGAAGTTGAAGATATTTGGTTAAAGTTTAAAGATGGTAAAGTTGTTGAACACTCAGCTTCCAAAGGTCAAGAACTTCTTGAGAAAGTCTTGGAAATAGAAAATGCTGATATCTTGGGAGAAGTAGCTATAGGAACTAATTATGGCATTCAGAAATTTACTAAAAACATGCTTTTTGATGAGAAAATGGGTGGAACTGTCCATTTAGCTTTGGGAAATGGTTTTGCTCAAATTGGTTCTAAGAATGAATCAGCTATTCACTGGGATATTCTAAAAGACATGAAAAGTGAAGATTCAATTATATATCTAGATGGAAAAGAAATTTACAAAGCAGGAAAATGGTTAATCCCTTAATTTTTTCTCAAACTGAATTTGTTTACCCTTCCTTTGTTCAATTGATTGTGTCTTTTGATGCTTTCTTTTAGGACTCTCCCTATTCATTCCCCAATTCAGCAATTTTGTTCTTTCTTGTTTGTGAACACTTAAACAATTTGGACAGTGTTGATTTTTCAAAAACCATTTATACAATTCTTTCTTGTGAGCAACAATATAGCAGCATCCTAAGCGAATCTTTGCAGTTTTGTCAATTTGCTTTAGCTCTTGATTACAGAAATAACAATTACCTTCAATCTTTTTCTTTTTCTTCTTATCCTTAGTTTTCAAAAATCACACTGATCCTTCTAAAAATAGATCAGTTTTTGAATTGATAAACATATGGAATTTTTATGCCTGTAGAATTAGTATCTTCAAACAGTCATGTAAGATAACAAGCATATCATCTTTCTAAATCTATTTCAAATTGTTTTATAGACTCAGGTATCCCATCATCTTTGGTTATTTTCATAAATTCTGTCCCAATTATTCCAGCTATTAGTTGCCTTTCTGTATCTGGAGTATCCATGAAAATTAGTCTTCCCTGTGGCATCTCTTTTGTATAGTTATAATATTCAATTCTTAGGTGATATCTATCCAGAGGACCTGTTGTGAGAAATACTTCTTCCTTTATTTTCTTTAGATCGTCAAAAAGATTCAGCTTATTGTTTTGCAACGTACATCGTTTGAATTTCCAAGGTTGTATACCTCTACAAAAATCTAGCATTCTTTCCTTGTTTGCTTTATTGTTCATCCCCATTAGGAAAAGATGAGCTAAAGGCATTCTTAAAGCTGATAGAATGAACTGGGGGACTACTTTCATCATGATATTATATCCCGATTTATCATGGACCCATTTAACCATTGGATCATGAATTACTATAGTAGGAGCTGTGAAATAACCGTGAATTAATCCTTCCAAAATATTCGTTGAACCATAGCTTGAGCCGTACAAAACAAAGTCTTTGTCTTTTAATCCTAAGTTTTCAATTGCTTTACCTATATCTTTTGCGGTTTGGTTCACAGTCATCGAAGTTTTTCGAGTCTTCTTAATTCTACTTGATCTTTTTTCTCTTGTTTCTAGATAATAATATTCCCCAAACCCTTGATGTGGAACATGAAAATCTACCCAAGAAATTGGAGCAGCAACATAACCAGGAACAAAAACTACAGGTCTCTTTGTTGTAATATTATCTGGCTTATGATGGAATACTCTAAGTTCACCATCATCTATTGGAACATAGGTAATTTCTGATGCCCCTTCATCTAGAAATGTAGGAACATCTCTCCTCCCCTGTTTTAGAAAGTTTTGAATAACTTTTTTCTGTTCTTTAGTATGTGAAAATATTTCTTCTGATGTACGCATTTTCTCTTCTAATCCGTATTTGCTTTTTTGTTTCAAAGCTAGTTAATTTTTTTCTTTTTAACTATTCTAACCACCTAATAAATGTCTACATAATAAGGTTATTCCTATTCTGCGAAGAGTTTCTCCAAGTGTTTTTCAACTAGTCCCTCAATTAGTTCAAATTGACATTTTATCACTTTGAAAATAA
>JAUWEG010000022.1 GCA_030608385.1 Candidatus Heimdallarchaeota archaeon | reverse complement strand
TTAATTTCAGATGATTCTTTAGCTAAGTGGATTACATCTGCTATTGTTTTAGGTACATTTCCATAAAAATAATTGATGTCAGATAAATTAGATTCATCTCTAACGAATTTTTCGTATAGGTCACCTACTGCTCCCATAGTTCAAAATTAAAATGACTATTCTTAACAATTTTTATATCGTATTTCATTAAATCTAATACATATACGCACGTTATGAAACTTGGTTAAACTTGCCAGAAGGCATCTAACCGTCGTTTAAATGGGTCCCCTCACGTGCGTTGAGGGGAAGTTATGAACACTTTGTTCGAGGATAGTTCGTGGGGTATCAGCACCGAGTTAGCTAGACTCCCTGTTTCAAAGCAGGTTTACTGAAGGGCAACTACGGGTGTAGTTGCGAAACAGGTAAGTGCTGAACAGATCCCATCTATCATACTATATTCACTTTCATATATAAACCCGTAGAAATTTTTTTCATGCTTACTCGCTCCTACTTGCTTTGTATGCCGATAGAGTACCTCTGGAAAGATTAGTCAACTTTTCTACACTCAGTGAACGACGGTCTATATCTTTCATATATAACTCAGCAGATTGTTCTGCTTCATTTTCAGTAAGCATGATTTCAACATCTGCTTTTGTTTTAATTGAATCTCCTGTTAATGCTAAGTCAGTCCAAGGAGATAAGCCAATTGCACAAGCTGGAAGAGTTTTTTCTTCTTCTCGCAGTTTAAACAAAGTCGCAAATGTCAATCCCCCTCCTGCAGAGTCTCCTGCAATAGCTATTTTGTTTGGTTTGATATTTTTATGCTCAACTAACCAAATATAAGCTGACACTGCATCTTCCAAAGCTGCTGGAAAGGGATTTTCTGGAGCAAGACGATAATCAATTGACAAGACAGGAGAGCTGGATACTTTACCAATTTTAGCAGCAAGGCTCCTATGTGTATTCAGAGATCCAGCATTATATGACCCACCATGCAAGTATAAAATTGCTCTATCTTCGATTTGGTCTTTCTGATATAACCATTCTGCTGAAATTCCATTTATTTCCAGACTTCGAACCTTCATTTTTCTTGGTTTCTTAAATAAAAACACATTATTCTCAAGATCTTTACGCTGTTTCTCAATATCTAAAACACCCTCTTCTTTCAGAGACATTAATTTCATTATTTTCATGAAAAATTTAGCTCTAAAACTGACCATAGAGTATGGTCTTTTTAGCTTACAAATAAAGAATTGGGATGAAGGAAGTTTTTATCTTAATAATTCGAAGAATTTAGTGAATTTAATAATACATTTTGAACCCCTTATCTTGGGGTTACCTGTAAGAATAGTATTTACTGGGTTAACTTTACTGAGGCTATTAAAAATCTAACTTCCTTTTCTTTGAAATTTTGAAAAAGAGTACAGTGCCCAAAAATTAAAAAGATTGTATCTGTTGTTTAAGCTCATGATAGATTTATCTGTTGACAGCAAACATTTGGAAGAATCAGTCAAAAGAGCTAAAGAGAAAAATATTATAATACCAACTTTTGCTCAACAAAAAAATCCAAAACTTATACCTTCGTTAGTATTAGAAGAACTTAAAGAAATAGGTCTATGGGATGTACATCCTAGGAATTTATTCAGAATTACTTGGAAAAATGAACCTATAGTTAAAGGAGGAGGTTTCGGTAGTGTCAATTATATTGAATTACCTCCTGAATTGACAGGAGTAGAAGCGAGAATTATAGCCTTAGTAGGTAAATACTTCCCAACAGGTGCGCACAAAGTTGGTGCAACTTTTGGATGCTTAGTACCTCGTTTGGTAACTGGTCAGTTTAATCCTGTAATACATCAAGCAGTTTGGCCAAGTACTGGAAATTACTGTAGAGGTGGTGCATATGATTCAACTCTCCTTTCTTGTGAATCTATAGCAATTCTCCCTGAAGAAATGTCTACAGAAAGATTTGAATGGCTTAAATCTGTTGCAGGCGAAGTAATTAAAACGCCAGGGAGTGAGAGTAATGTTAAGGAAATCTTCGATAAGGTTTGGGAATTAAAGAGAACTAGAGATAATATCTTTGTTTTCAATCAGTTTGATGAGTTTGGGAATTATCTGTGGCATTATGATGTTACTGGAAATGCAATAAAAGAAACCTTAGACACAGAATTAAATGGAGATAATCTACATGGTTTGGTTTTAACCACAGGTTCAGCAGGAACCCTTGCATGTGGTGATTTTCTCAAAAAGATCTATCCTCAGATGAAGGTTGTAGCAGGCGAAGCTCTTCAATGCCCAACAATGTTAATGAATGGGTATGGGGCTCACACAATTGAAGGTATAGGTGACAAACATATCCCATGGATCCATAATGTGAGGAACACAGATTTAGTAATTGCAATTGATGATAAAGATACACAGCAAATCATGAGATTATTTAACGAACCTGCAGGTCATAAGTATCTGAGAGAACAGGGCGTTTCAGATGAGATAATTGATCAATTGCATCTATTAGGGATATCAAGTATAGCTAACATGTTAATGGCTATAAAATACGCTAAATATTTCGAACTAACAGACAAAGATGTAGTTGTTACAGTTTTTACTGATTCAATGGAGCTCTATCAATCAAGATTGTTTGAAATGAACGAAGGACAAGGAGTTTTTACTAGCAATGATGCATTACGTACCTTTCATTCAAATCTCGCTGGGCAAAGAACAGATAACATGCTTGAACTTAATTACTTACAAAGAAAAAGAATTCATCATTTGAAGTATTATACCTGGATTGAACAACAAGCCAGAGATCTAGATGAACTCAATGCTCAGTGGTACGAACCTGATTATTGGGAATCAATTCAAAATTCAGTGAATCCAATAGACGAGTTAATTGTATCTTTTAATGAAAAAGTAGAGAACATTTGAAGTTTTCGAGCACAAATCTGAAGGTTTGTCATCGACCTTCATCACACCCTTTTTTCATTCTTTTCCATAGGCTTGGTTTATTTTCTCTTGGTCTTCCCTCTTCCTTAATTGCTCCCTTTCTAATTAGTATCTGTAAAACATCTATCTAACCTACTTTTTATACAAATTTACTCTTTTTCTAAAATTCACTATCAATTTCTTCCTCGTATATAAATGAAAGTACAGATTATACTTTGAAGAACATATGACCGAAGTCATTAGAGGAGATACTAAAGAATTGAAAAAAGATTTGATATCTTCACTAATTTACGTAGAAATAGATTCAAAAGAGAAGTTTCTTCGATCACTTGAAAAGCAGGAAGAAAAAGTACAAATATGTATTGATGAAATGATTGAAGTTCTTCAAGAACATGTCCCTAGAGAGTTTCTTATTCAAGCAGTAACTCAGTTTGAGAACCTTCAATTATTATTGATTGTTAGAAAATTAAATAATGGCAAACACTTTACAAGAAATCAAATAACAGTTAACTTTCTTGCAATTCTTGATAATCTGTTAGCGTCTGTTTATGATAAATTATCACACTCTCATTTTAACATCCTTAGGGAAAATATGCAAGGTTTAAGCGGAGGAAAATCATTCAGCTATAATATAATGAAAAAAATTCAGATTGAATTAATTCAGAAGGGGTACATATCAAAAATAAGGAAATTAGGGTATACACTGCGACTAAAGGATCAATATTGTCAGATAATTAATCATATGATGTCAATATATCCTCAACATATGGAAAAACTTAGTGCTATGGAGATTAAAGGTTATGATTTAGTTCATTCAAAATCTATTCCTAAAATTGAAGTAACACAGTCAGCAGCTGTAGTTGTAGGTTCATTAATCGCGGACTATTTTAAGAAAAAAGATGAACAAACTCTGTTATGGAAGTATCTTGAAAATATAACAAATGAAGAGGAAGAAAAAATAAAGAGAAAGGTGTATCGTTTCAAATCTAATTTGAAAAATGAAATTCACAACTCAAATATATTTAGCTATAGTCTCTAATAATTTATGCATAATTTATTTTAGGACCTTCATCCTAAGGAACTTGCAATTACTAATCTATATTAATTCATTTCATCAGATTTATATAGTTCCCTAGAAGTGCGTTAAATATTATTTTGGAACGTGGAAATCTTGAATACTGATGGAACAGACCCACCAAATACATCTAAATCTCCATTGGAAGAAGGGATTTCTTCTGAACCAACATCTGAAACAATAAGTTCTCCTGAGGTTGAACCTACTTACTTAGAAGTATTCAAAAATAAAGATTTCATGAAATTGTTGACCGGTCAATTCTTTAGCAATTTTGGTGATGCAATATTTAGAATATCCATCATGTTTTTTGTCTATCGTATGACAGGATCAGCTACAGCTATGACATTGGTCCTAGCAGCTCAAACCATCCCATGGATAATTATCGGTCCCATTGCAGGTGTTTTTGCAGATAGAGTAAGTCGAAAAGCAATCATGATTGGAGCAGATATAGTAAGAGGTGTATCTATTATTATGCTTCCACTCCTCCCTTATGTCTTTTCAACCAACACAATTATTTATGGTGTGGTAGTTATTACTTTCATTCTCGGTGCTGCTTCCGCTACCTTTGTTGCTCCCCGTTCTGCAGCAATACCTGAGATAACAGGAATGAGACTTTATGTCAAAGCTATATCCCTCAGCCAATTAGTCTTTCAAACATTAGCTGTGCTTGGACCAATTTTTGCTGCACCAATTTACGTTTTATTAGGAGAACAAACATTCTGGATAACAAGTGGTTGTTTCTTCGTTTCAGCTGTGATTATTTACTTTACAACTATACCTTCAGCATCAAGAGAAAAGAAAGAGAAAATAAGTTTCAAATTAGTTTTCAATGATTTAAAGGATGGATTCGCTTTTCTAATAAAACATCCAACTGTTAGACTGTTAATTTTCTTATTTACTTTCTTGATAATTGGAACAGCATTTGCTGGACCGCTTCTTCTCCCATATCTCTATGAAATAAAACATAATGCTGTAGCAATTCAGTATTTCAATGTTCCATCAACTGTATTCAGAGGAGCTAATCCAGCATATTTAGCTACACATTACTTCGGAGCGATTTTCGAAAATTATCAATTTTCATTTATGGAAATTTTGAGAAATCTCTCTGACAAACAATATGGTTATCTTGGAGCGAGTAGTGCCTTAGGATCAATTTTAGGAAATCTTATTTTTGGAAAATTTGAGAAGAAAATAGGGAGACCAAGAGCAATGTTGCTTGGGTCAATAGCAATAGCTGGATATTATTTTGTGTTTTTCTTCAATCCAGGATTCATTATTTTGCTTTTTGCAGGTTTAACTATGGGCTTTTTCAACGGAATGTTCAGTCTAGCTATCAATGCTTTATTTGCTGAAAATGTTCCAAATGAAATAAGGGGAAGAGCTTATAGTGCAACGAATGCATATATACAAGTATTAAGTGTTGCATGTTTGGCATTATCAGGTTTAACTGCAGATTCAATTGGTTTGGTTATTACAATAACAGGATCTGGAATCTTTCTTCTTATCACAACTTTCATCATTACAGCTTTGACTAAAGCTTATAGATTCGCAGCTCAACCCCCAAATCCGAATCTCGTTTTAGATAATTAAGTCTTTTTTGTGAAAAAACTAGATTTATTATCTGATTTGAGATTGTTGAATTGATGAAAATGAACATTACAAAAGAAAATCAAGATTTACTTCTTGGAAAGAATATTGCTAATGTCGCTACTATAAATCCAGATGGCTCTCCCCAGGTCACTCCTATGTGGATTGATTACGATTTGATTAAAAACGAAATTCTTGTAAATACTGCAAAGGGACGAAAGAAAACAAGAAATATGATAGTAGAATCAAAGGTTGCTTTGAGTGTTCTTGATAGTTCCAATCCTTATAGATATCTTGGAGTTCAAGGGGATATAATAGAGGTGACAGAGGAAGGAGCTGAAGATCATATTAACAAACTTGCTATGAAGTATATGGGTAAAGAGAAGTATCCACTTCCTGAAGGCGAAATTAGGATTCTAATAAGGATAAAACCAAAACATGTTCATTCAATGGGTTAATTTCCTCTTTCAGATAAAGGACTCAAGTAGATTAAAGAAAACTATCTAATCCCTTTGTTCTTTTTTCTTGATCAAGTAACTGTTTCTTCCTTGGATTGTTTGCTTCTCCTGCAAATTTACCTAGTTTTCCGCTAGATAGAATAACACGATGACAAGGAATAATTGGACCAAATCTGTTTTTCATCATCACATTACCAACAAACTGAGCAGCTCCTGGAAAACCTGCTCTAGCTGCCAGTTCACCATATGAAACAGTTTCACCAACAGGAACCTCAAATAGTGTTCTTAGTACCTTTTCTTCCTTTTCAGTAAAATCTGTAAAGTCAAACTTTATCTTAGGTAAATTATAATCGGTTCCATTTTCAATTCCGATTAAAGCTTTGATATATGGATGTTCATTTTCTTCAACACTTACATCTTCATCAACAATTCTTGACAAATAGGAAATAGCATCTTTCTTGTTTTTAAAAGAAGAATGTGAGTAGTACAGTTTTTCTTCATTTAACAGAATCCCTGCCCAATTTTCTTTGTTTTTGGAAATTACTATTTTCATCATATCACAATTTTTTTAATTGTTTCAGTATATAAACAAATACCACTTGGAGATTCTTACATGCCTTTATCAGTTTTATCAATTGAAGAAAATCTTACTAGATATTTTGAGAATAAATTCCCAGAAAGGAGAGAAAATAGAATATCAGAAATAACATCACTTGCAAAGGGTTGGGAAACAGAGCTATTTTCGTTTAAATACAAATACATAGAAGAGGGAGATTCTATGAAAAAGCAACTAATTCTCAGAATTTATCCAGGTAGTAATGTCGAAAAGAAAACAAAATGGGAATTTGAGGTCCTAACATCTTTGTTTAAGGCAGGATACCCTGTACCAGAAACTCATGTTCTTGAGTTGGATTTAGAATATTTCGAATATCCCTTTATCATTATGGATAGAATTAGTGGTAAGGATATGGGGGATGATTTTACCAAAGCTTTGCAAGAAGGAAATTTAGAAAAAATCACAAATGAAATTCTTCCTATACAAACAAAACTATTCGTGGAACTTCATAATTTGGATTGGAAAATACTTCCAATAGATTTTGAATCAGAAATAGAAATAACTCCTAGTTACTTACTGGATAGATTAATAAAAAATTCTAAAAAAAGGGTTGAAAAATTTCAACTTCAGAATTTAAATCCCATATTTCAATGGCTCAACGAGAAAAAACACACTTTAAAATTTGAGAGGATTTCAATACTTCATAATGATTATCATCCTCATAATATTATTATTTCAGAAGAAGACAAAGCATACGTAATTGATTGGCCAGCATGTTTTGTTGGTGATTTTCGTCAAGATCTTGGTTGGACATTGCTGTTAACAGGTGCGTACACATCCAAGGAAATTCGAGATATGGTTTTAAAGTTTTATGAAAAAATATTGGGGGCAGAAGTACAAGATATAGAATACTTTGAGATTCTAGCTGCTACAAGGAGAATTATGGATATGTTCATTTTTCTAGAACAAGATTCGGAAATAGCAGGTATAAGGGATGAAACAAAACAACAGATCAAAGAAACGGCTTTCCATTTGGAATATGTTGCTAAGTTGGTCAAAGATATTACTGGTATTTCAATCCCCAGATTCAAAGAATTAATTCAATCACTTTTAATAGAGTGAGATGACAATATCATTTGAGAATTACAGAAACTAAAAACATAATAGAAATGCTTGTACGAGAGATAGTTTATGAATGAGATTCAAATTGTAAGTTTTCCATATAAAGGTGAAATTCTTCATGGAAGTATTGTAAGGAAGAACAAGAAAACTGTTACAGTTAAAACAGAATCTCATACATTTAGAGTTCCCTATTCATTATTGACTCCCACAATGAAACCTCCAAAACCAAAGACTAAAACTAGAAACTGGTCTGCTTCCCAGGCTAAGGATTACAAAAAATCTCTGGAAACAACTATTAATTCTTTACCTAGAGGGAGTGCTAAGGTTCTGCAAGTTGCAGTAAAGTTTCTTGCTGAAGCCTTGAACAATGGAGATGAAGAAGCAATTAATAACTATGCAAATGAGACACTTGCTGAGTTAAACAGAACCTACAAGTTACCCAGTTTACGTGTGTATACTGGAGGTAAAAGACGTTTAACCAGACGAGGAGGTCAATATTATGGTGTTTATAAAACTCGGGGAGAGGAAGATCAAAGACATTCAATCTCTGTTTACAGTAGAACAGCTAAAACCAAAAAGTATGTAGCACCAAAAACATTTCTTAGAACTTTGATTCATGAATGGGGACATCATTATGATAAGTATAAACTGAAACTAACTCATACTTATCATACAAGGGGATTCTATGACAGACTGAATGCTATTTACTTAAAACTCAAAGAACCTTTAGAGTAAATAGAAAGAAATTTTTCTAGAATCAATCTAGTTAAATTCATGTGCTTTTGCAGTTATTTCTTTATGCTTAAAACAATCCACCAAGTGATCGTTTACCATACCAACAGCTTGCATAAAAGCGTAGATAATGGTGCTTCCAACAAACTTCATTCCTCTTTTTTTCAGATCCTTTGATATTTTATCTGAAATTTCTGTTGTAGTTGGAACTTCTTTCCATGACTTAACTCTGTTATTTATAGGTTTATTGTCAACAAATCCCCAGATATAATTGCTAAAAGTTCCATATTCCTCTTGTATCTTTAGAAAGACTTGAGCGTTGAGAATGGTAGAATTAACCTTTAATTTGTTTCTGATTATTCTTTCATCTTGTAATAATCTTTCAACATCCTTCTCAGTATATTTAGCTATTTTATTAAAATCGAAACCATTGAAAGCTTTTCTATAACCTTCTCTTCGTCTTAGTATAGTCATCCAGTTTAATCCAGCTTGTGCTCCTTCTAAAATTATAAACTCAAATAGAGTTGTATCATCATAAACTGGGGTTCCCCATTCATTGTCGTGGTAATCTCTAGAGAGGTCATCTTTATCCCCCCAACACCTTTTAGCTTTCATCTTCATTCCTCGTATAATATGAACCAAAAGATTTCAGAATATAAACTATAAGTATGGCCAATAGACTATTAAAAATATGAATTATCATCCTACTAGTTTTTTACGCATATATTCATACTGTTCTGTTACTTCAGAATCATCTGCCATCCTTTTGTATATTGAATCAGGTACATTCAAATCTTTTAAGGAAGAGGATGCATATAGTTTTTGTTTAAATTGAAGAATTTTTCTATACCAGAAAACTGCAAGAAGAATAATTCCAGCTACCACTATTATAGTAAAAACTACAAATAATATGATGGAAATAGTCGAAACCATTCTCACTTAATAATGTGTTTTTCAATATAATAAACATATCTGAATAATGACCAACATAAGCTAAAAAGCACATTACACTTCACTAAAATACTCCTTCACCCTCTTTTTTCTATTCTTATTCTTTAGCAGATAATGCAATATCCTCTTTTTCTCCCTATTCCTCTTGCAATATAAAACAAAAGATTTCAGAAAATAAACTTTAAGTCAAATCAAAAGTTTGTTTAGTAGTTCTTTCCCCTGAAGATAAGGTAATCTACCCACTTCCAAGGATTTTTTTTAGCAGCTCTGCCATAAATACTTCTAGAAGGTTCTTTTGAATCTGCCTGAACTTCTCTCTCTTCGCTTCGCTCATCATAAAATCGATCAGCTTTTCTTCTAGATTTTTGTTCAGTTTTTTGTTCAGTCAATCTATTCACTTCAAAATAACTATTAAGCATCCTTGGTGATAAGGCTTTAGTTTTATTCTTAAAGACAAAATGTATGAGCGAAAGGTTTATATATCAGAATGAGACTTTTAGTATTGAACAGAAAGTCCAATACCGAAAGTAAAATACTTTCAATTTGAAGTGATTATGATGAAAGACAAAAAAGAGAGAGATAAAGACGAATTCCCAAAAGGTATTAATGAGGAATTCAGAACTGTTCGTTTCTACTCCAATGTTAATGGAGTTGAAAAAGAGTATGGATATGACTACAAACGTGACGCAGAAGGAAAAGAAGAATATAGTGAATTAGGGGAGATTCTTGACGAATATGGAAAAGAATTATTCGATAAAATTCACAGTCTTGAAAGATCTTTTAATTTGGATAATGATTTTTTCACCCGTTCTTTTGAAAGATTTGCCAATATTTTCCCGGGTTTAGATCGTTTGATTGGGAATTTTGGTCGTCCTAGACTTGTCAGTGGTACTGAGGAAACTATAGCCACACCTATTCAAAAAGAGGATAATGAATATGAAACAGCTTATGATCTTCAAGTCGATGAAAACAACAAAGAATTATATCTAATTGTTGAACTTCCAGGTTTTGCTAAGGAACATGTCAAGTTAAAATTTGTCAAACAAGGATTAAAACTAGAAGCAGATAATGGTAAGAAGCAAATCGACACTAAAATCCCTATTCAATACAGTATTGATAAGGAGAAAAAAATCTCCGCAACTATGAAAAACGGCATTCTAGAAGTAAAGCTTAAGCTGCTGGAAACCGAAAATGGGAATGGTACAGATATTCCCATTAACTAATTTTAAATTTATGATTATTAGGTGATAATATGTCTGCAACAGAAGAAGATAATAGAAAACATTTGAGAGTAAAGGAAGCTCTCCAGAGAGATGTAGGTAGAGGGATAGTTAGAATATCACAAGATGTAGCTGATGTTTTGAACATTGGAACAGGTGATATTGTAGGTATAGAAGGAACTAAGAAAACATATGCTCGTGCTTGGAGAGGAGTACCAGAAGATTTTGGTAAGAACGTTATTAGACTTGATCGTATGATCAGAATGAATGCTAACGTTGGTTTAGATGATAGAGTAGTTATTGACAAAGCATCTGCTTCTAAAGCAAGAAAGATAGTTTTAGCTCCAACAGAAAGAATTCAGATACAGGGTTTTGAAGCTTGGTTAAAACAAACCCTTGAAGATAGAGTATTGACTCCAGGTGATGTCATCCCAATAGGCTTGGGTATGTCAAAGAAGATATTTTTAGGAGTTGTTTCAGTAACACCAGCTACTGATGCAGTAATAATGTCTTCTGAAACCAATATTCAAATTACAGAAAAACCCTGGGAAGATGTAAAAGCTGCTGATGTTAAACGTATTTCTTATGAAGACATTGGGGGTTTAGGTGATGAAATTTCGCGTATACGAGAAATGATTGAATTACCTCTTCGACATCCTGAGTTATTTAAGCGAGTGGGTATCGAACCGCCAAAGGGTGTTTTACTCCATGGTCCTCCAGGAACAGGAAAGACATTATTAGCTCGAGCTGTTGCTAATGAAACAGAAGCCAGTTTTTACGTACTATCAGGACCAGAAATAATGTCTAAATTTTATGGTGAATCTGAACAAAGATTAAGAGATTTGTTTAAAGAAGCTAGTGATAACGCCCCTAGTATATTATTCATTGATGAGTTAGATGCTATTGCACCAAAGAGAGAAGAAGTAACAGGGGAAGTCGAAAGACGAGTAGTAGCACAATTATTAGCTCTGATGGACGGTCTTGAATCTAGAGGACAGGTAATTGTTATTGGAGCTACTAACCGAGTAAATGCAATAGATCCTGCATTACGGAGACCTGGAAGATTTGATAGAGAAATAGAAATAGGCATCCCAGACAGAGGTGGGAGATATGAAGTTTTACTCATTCACACTAGAGGTATGCCACTAAACGAGGATGTTGACCTGAGTAGATTAGCTGATATGACACATGGTTTTGTTGGAGCAGACACATCAGCTCTTGTAAAGGAAGCAGCTATGCAATCTCTTCGCAGAATTCTTCCAAACATCAACTTAGAAGAAGAAATCCCATTAGAAATTCTGCAGAGCATAGAAGTTACTAATGAAGATTTTTTTAATGCTCTAAGGACAGTAGAGCCTTCTGCATTAAGAGAAGTTTTTGTTGAGATACCAAATGTAAGTTGGGAAGACATAGGTGGTTTAGGTGATGTTAAAAAGGAAATGCGTAGAGCAGTTGAATGGCCTTTGAAATTCAAAGGTTTATATAAATCTATGAAAGCTCAAGCTCCTAAAGGTATTCTTCTCTATGGTCCGCCTGGAACAGGAAAAACATTAATCGCTAAAGCTGTCGCACATGAATCTGAAGCTAATTTCATCTCTGTTAAAGGTCCTGAAATCCTATCAAAATGGGTCGGAGAAAGTGAGAAAGCTATTAGAGAAATATTCCGAAAAGCAAGACAAGCTGCGCCTTGTGTTATTTTCTTGGATGAGATTGACTCAATTACTCCTGTAAGAGGTAGAAGTTCAGATTCGGGAGTTACTGAGAGAGTTATTAGTCAGATACTGACAGAGCTTGATGGCTTGGAAGAATTAAGAAATGTTATAGTTATTGCTGCATCAAACAGACCTGATATGATAGATCCTGCCTTATTGAGGCCAGGACGATTTGATCGTTTAGTGAAAGTCTCATCACCAAACTTTGAAGGTAGAAAGCAAATAATTGAAATTCATCTAAAAGATGCACCTCTAGCTAAAGATGTTGATTTAGATTATTTAGCAAGAGAAACAGAAGGTTTTTCAGGGGCAGATATTGCAGCTATTGCAAGTGAAAGCAAATTGATTGCTATCCGAAATTATGTTATGGAACATGGTGAGGATGCAGTTAGTGGAGAAAGTTTTGATGAAGAAAAATGTGATTGCATAATAACCCAAGAAGTTTTACTGGAAGCATTAGAACAAGCTAAACCCACAGAAGAAAGAGTAGGTGCTGTAGTTAAAGATATCAGAAAAGAATCCATCAAAAAGGATATGGGATTTGTTTAATCCCTTTTCCTGATTTGTTGAGGTGAAAAAATGCTAGGGAACACAGAAGAAGACCAAGAGTTAGATGTTTTTGAGATCTTAGACTTTTTATCAAACTCTACTAGAAGAAAAATTCTCGAATTATTAGCAGAAGAAGATCTTTATTCTTTTCAGCTTTCCCGATTGTTAGATGTTTCTCCAAGGATTATAGCAAAATATCTAGCTGAGCTTGAAAATATAGGCATTGTGTCAATGGTGGATAGGGTGAGTGATAAAGGTCCTACAAGAAAATATGCAAAATTGAATCAAGCCTTTTCTTTAATCATCGATGTTGGTCAAAATACTTTTAATGTAAACTATTTTTCTACAAGTGAAGTTGTTCAAGACTCATCAAAAGAAGAATCTAAGAAGAAGCAAGAGCTTAAAATACAGATTTCGAAAGAGCTCGCTAATATCAGAGATTGCGTAAAAGAAAACATTGTAGATATCCAAAAGCTTGATTCACAAAGAAAAGTCTTTGTTCAAGAGATAAACAAGGCTTACATTAGATTAAATGAATTGGTTGAGAAAACAGTTTATGTTTATCAAGATAGAGATATAATTCGAAGTATATTCAAGATTTTACTAAACAAGCCAGAAAATAAAGTTTCATTAACTGAACTTGCTAGTCGAATGAGAATATGGAGAGGCGACTTGAGCAACAGACTAGACCGCTTAGCTAATGAAACAGAGTTCATTAAATATGAGAAAGATAGAAGAGGGGAAGTTTGGTATTCTATCTAATTTTTTATATTACTCAAATTAATCTCTACTTTGGATTAAGTTGACTTTACAAAGGGACACTATTCTTCATATTGGCTTTGATGACACAGATTCTCTTCAGGGAAGCTGCACAACTCATTTAGCAACAATTATAATTGAAGAAATTGATGCTCAAGTCACTTTTTTGGATTACCCCAGACTTATCAGGAATAATCCAAATATCCCATGGAAAACTAGAGGAAATGGAGCAATAGGGTTCACAATAAAAACACCAGAGGAAGAGGTTGATCAAGTAATTGTTACAATCAAAAAATCTATTGAAAGCTATTATCAACCAGATGAAAATACAAACCCAGGATTAGTAGTAGTAAAAGGAAACATACCTGAAATCATTAAAGAATTCTCAAAGAGAGCATTAATTGAAGTACTCTCTATTGAAGAAGCAAAGGATATTGCTGCAAATCACTGTTTCGATCATTACTTTATTGGAAATGGTAGAGGTTTAATTGGAGGACTTGCTGCCATCGGTAATACCCTGAATCCAAGAAATGAAGATTTTACCTATGAGATATTAACATACAGATCAACTAATTTACTTGGATCTAAGAGAAAATTGGACAAAGAATCTGTTTATGAAATGGATAAGAAGTTAACCCCTGAAGTCTTCAATAATATTGATGAAGAAACAAACAAGGTTTTGATATGTCCAGCTGGACCAGATCCAGTCTTTTATGGCATTAGAGGAGAAGAAGCAGAAAAGATGCTAGAAGCTTTATCTATTGTTAAAACACTGGAACCTTTAGATGCTTATTGTATTTTCAGAACAAATCAAGGAACTGATCAGCATTTCAAATATGCAGACGAAAGGATAGAAAATTATCGGGTATTTAAAGGAGATATTGAAATCACCAGTAAACCTAGGATTCTTCTAGGTGGCCATGTAATTTTACATGGGATTGTTGAGGAAAACAAGAAATTAGTAGATATCGCAGCCTTTGAGCCAAGTAAAAGCTTCAAACAAAAAATAAGTAAACTTTTACCAGGAGACAAAATTACTGCATATGGGGGAGTGAAATATAATCAAGAACATGCAACCCATACAATTCAATTAGAAAAATGCAAAATTATTTTTATCTCTAATCATTATTATGAAAACTCACCTTTGTGTCCTAAATGCAACAAGAGAATGACTAGTGCTGGACTAAACAAGGGCCATAAATGTAAGAAATGTGGCTTTAAAGATTCAAATATTCCAAAGGTAAAAACTAAAATTGTAAGAGAAATTCAGAGAGAATTATTAATTCCGCCAGCACAAGCTCAAAGACACCTAGTAAAACCACACAGAAGATATGGTTTGAAGAAAAAAGAGAGTGTGAAATTCGTAAAAAACTGGTGGAAAAAATACACTAATGAGTAAAATTAACCCAGAAGGTTCTCAAGAACGTACTGAGTACCACTAAAAAATAGATTACACAGTTAAAAGAAAAATTCTAGTAAGTCAAGTAAAATTAATAAGGAAATTTACCAACCCCAAAATTTACTCACATTTTTCCTCTTAATTTCTGCAAATTCCTCAAGCACTTTTATATCGTCTGGGGAAATCATTTCACTAAATCTTTTCATAAGTAAAACAGCATGTTTCTCAGGAACATCAACATATAATGAATCTTCTTCTTTGATTTGTCTCCCCACAGTAGGTCCTCTAATAGAAATAGCAACTTGTTTTCCTTTAGTAGCTTCTCCAATTGTTTCCTGATTATCTTGTATTTGACGAATTCTTCCTACCCTCTGTCCATCTTCTCGTATAAGCATTTGAGTAGTTTTAATACGACCGCCTACAACCTCTACACCAACAATAGCAGGTTTATTTGCTCGAAAAGTGTGGTTAGGTAAAATGGTTATTTTACCAGGCATTGTTAAATCTTTAAGAGATTCAGACTTAATAGCATCTTTTGTATCAATCATCCATCTTTCAAAATTATCAATAAGATTGTAAATGACTCTTTCATTAAATACTTGGATACCATTCACTTCTACTTCTTCTTGTGCACCTGGAAGTACATCTACATTAAAACAGAGAATTGCTGCAAATTCAGGTGTTTTGTTTGCAACTATTGATGCATCAATTACGTCAATCTTTGTGACATCACCGATATCAGCTTTCTGAATAGGAATATTTTTCTCTTTTATCATATCTACTAATGCTTCTAAACTCCCCAAAGTGTCTACTTTTAGAATAACACCATTGGTTTTTGTTTCAATTCTAAAGCTTTCTAATTCTGCTTCAACTTCTTTGAATACCTCATCTTCTTTGCCTACAGGTGCTACTCGTAATGGGGCTCCTGCTAAAGCATCCTCAAGACCATGTGCTGCAATCTTAACACCAGCTGAGGCATAAATTTTGTCTACACCTTTGAATTTATCTTTTGGATCTCTCATTTCATCCAGTTCTTTGGGTTCAAGAAGAGCACGAATCTTTAACAAGGCTGGTTTTTCTCTCCCACCAACAACGATTTTATCCGTCTTTTTTATTACACCATCATAAAGAATGACATCAATTGTTGTTCCTAATCCTTCTTCATCTTTCACCTCTAGAACTGTACCTATTCCAGGTCCTTCACTATATTCTAGTTTTTGCATCATAAATTGCTGAGTTAATCCAGCTAGCACTAAGAACAAATCTGGTATTCCTTCACCAGTTTTAGCACTAGTTGGAACAATAGCAATAGCTTTTTTGAAGTCCTTGACCTGATCATATCTGAAACCTTCCATCCTTAATGCAGATAGTTCACCCATGATATCATAGATTCTATTATCCATGTCCTCTTTTGCTTTTGGAATTTGCTTGGAATAAGTTTCAGTAAAAGTAGCTCCAGGAATAGATTTCCAAGAAGAAATTCTATCAATTTTATTTGCTGCAATAATGAAAGGTGTTTTACGAACACGTAAAATATCAAGAGATTCATAAGTTTGAGCTTGAAAACCCCTAAGACAGTCGACCACAAGTATAGCAATGTCTGCAACAGAAGCACCTCTTTTCCTGAGATTCATAAATGCTGCGTGACCAGGTGTATCAACAATCAGCATTCCAGGAATATTTAATTTAATAGTTGCTTTTTTGAGAAGTGGTCCACAAACATCAATTATTGTTTGAGATGGAAAGAAAGATGCCCCAACATGTTGGGTTATACCTGAAGCTTCTCTCGCTTGAACAGCAGTTCCTCTTACTTTATCTAATAAACTTGTTTTTCCTGAATCTACGTGCCCTAAAATAACGGCAATAGGACTACGTATCCTTTTTCCATTTCCCAATTCTTTAGACATCATATTATAAGAAGATATTAGATTTTTAAATCTCACCTTTGAAGAACAATATTATTCTAAATAAAGAATATTTCCCAATTCTTCCATCAAATTCTTTATCCACTTCAAGTAAGGTTTGTTGCCTGAATACATTAATAGTTGCATGCACTTATTATAAAACATATCAGCAAAGTGCCTAAATTCATAACTCATTACTTCAAAGATGTTTCGATGATCATATCTCTTCGATGAAGTTCCCATAAGTCCAAATGAATAAATTTTTCTGAAATTTTCTAATCTCAAATCTCCATATCTTTTGGGCCACAGTATCAATGCTTCATTATGAAAATTTGTAGCATTTAGATAATTATAATTACTCTGAAACTTTTCAAACAACTCCTTCTCAATTTCTTTCATATTTTTTAATGAAATTATCAGCAACCATATTGTTTCAGATACGTTTAATGTCACTACAATAGTTTTCTTAATACTTTTAGATGCAGAATTTGCTGCAAATAGTCGTTTCATCAAATTTTCAAATCTGCTTTCAATATCAAGTCGTCCCTCTTCAGATAAATAAGGGCATTCAAGTAAATTATCCATAATGGACTGGAGAACATGAGGGCTTGAAGTATGAATTTCAAAAACATATCTCTGTGAACCCGTATTATTATTCTCTATCTTCCTGATAAGTGGGAAATAACTAACCTGATTTCTTTGTATTTCAATGGTATATTCCATAAGGAGAATATCTTTTCCATCCCGCATTAGTTTTTTTGTCCCTTTATTTTTACAGATAAGTGTTACAAGTAATTCTGTTACGTCAGATACACCATCAAAGGATTGTCTATTTAGATATTCAGCTCTTATTTCATTAGTGATTGTTCGTTTAGAATGATATGTTGAAGACTGTGTAATATCTTCAATTGTATATATGTTATCACGACTTAGCAGGTTCTTAAACTCTGAAAAAATATCATACTTCTGGAGTACGATATTGTGATCATATGGCTTAGGTAAATCTTTCATTAATTTTAGTGAATCTGTTTCTAAAGAAACTAAGCATTCATTCTCAACACCATACTTACCAGATGAAACAAAAGTATTTATTGTCAACTCCCCATAATCTCCCCATTCAGGGTTTGGTATGTTATGACCATAGGTTTTTGATAAATCAAGAAAAGGATCAATCAAATTAGCATCAATTTCAAGATGAACAAAAGATGCATCACTCTTATGGAATCTATTGTTAAGTGTTTGAAACCAATCACTTGCAATATTCTCTCTAGAATCAATATCAGGTTTCAGAGCAAAACAATTAACATTATCTACACCTAGTATATGGTAATTAGCTTTTAGTTTGTGAAGATTATCATGAAACCGATACTCACCAGAGTGTCTGTCAAAATAATCTCTTGGAATAGGATTTGATGTAATAAATGTTAAATCATGTTCAAATCTGAAATCATGAGATACAATATCCTTCCATCCAAGTATTTTCAAATTATCCCTTATATCATTTACAAATCGTGTTTTTATTTCACCACATAAAAATTGCTTAAAAGCAGTAAAATTATTCTGTGAACAAATGATATATCCATTATTACTACTAATGATCTCATCAGTTTTGTCTGATATGTAAATGCGATATTTTTGCGGATTAAGATGCAAAAATCCCATTAGCTCCTTATTTTCTATAAGTGGAAACGTAAAATACTTGTTAGTTTCTAAATTTTTAGGAAAATTAGGGTGTGATATTCTTATTTTATTACCACTCTTAAACTTTTCAAAAATCCTGAAATCCTTTCCTTTGATTACTTGCTCACAGATTTCAGTATCCGATATAAAAGTAAATTTCCATTCTTGTAAAGGTGATATTGAGTAATTTCCAAGAAGATTTCCGGTATAATTCACTATGAATTCATTTTCTGCTAGAGCTTCTAATCTGAACTGTTCAAGCATAAGCCCCTGTAAACAGTTTTGAAGTTTTTTTCCATCAGATCGCGGTACTATTTCATCTAAGGGAAATTTTTTTCCTGAGTTAGTCGATACTGATTTCCAAATTTTGGCAATTTCATTTATCTGATTTTCCCATTGATCCATTTTGATTATTGCACCATTTCCACGGGTTTCTGACAAAAACCTTCCAAAACTTGATTTTGAATTATGTGTTAAATTTCCAGAATTATCTAATGTATATGCACCAATTTCTCGAGTTTCACTTAGTATTTTTTTAATAGATTGCTCAAAGATTTTTGGATTATATGTTTGTGTGGGAACTTGCCAAGATAAACGGTTTTTAAATCTGTATTTGAGTTCTACTGGATTTATTAACTTTAACTTTCGAAAACCATCACCACACTCCACATTTATAATCATGTGATCAAATCCTTGAACGCTTTTTGCATAATTTATACCACAAGTCAAGTTATCTTCATGTAAATAATCTAATACCTTCTTTAAACTAGGGTGAGTAACTAGTTTCTTTCTTAAAAATGCTGAATACAACATAAACATCTCAGAAAGCCTTTCCTTTAAAGTAGAGGGTATTTCAAAGGGTTCAGAGAGTTTTGAAATGTATTCGATAAGTGTGTCTTTTGATAGTTTCTTATAAATAGGGTTTGGAATAATTTCATTTTCAGCTATCAATTTATTTAATGAAACTATGAAATCATCAAAGGAAGAATTTTTTTTCATAGAAAGATTGTCTAATATCCCCTTATTGAAGATAGAAACACTAGAACCATCAATAGTGTTTCTCTTTGAGTATGAAACCAAATCTAGTGATTTATGAAGAGTGAATGGTGTTTTATACTGCATAATATCATTTGATAGTTGCTTTTCATGAAGTGGTTTACTTCTCTTAGATTTTGTTTTTCTAGGTGTTTCTTTATCAGAATTTGCTTGTTTTGTAAGCTTTTGAAGTGATTTTTGTACTTTTTTTATTTTTTCTAGTTCATCTTGAATTTCTGATTTCATTTCTTCTATTTCTTGTTTTTTGTTCTTGTTTACAGAGGTAATCTCAGTCATACTATAATCCCATCTTATTTTTGTTTCTCAGAAACAATTCATTCACTAGATTAATACTAAAAATGATATATAAACGAGATAAAAAAGCTAAAAGAATATTTTTTTGTATCAAATGAATATAGAATTAGAAAATTAACAGTTTATATACCAAATTAAAGATTAAATATTGTTAATAATGAGTAAGAATAGCAAAGTGATGAAGAATCATTATGAATATCCGTCTTTTCAAGAATTAGGTGATCTAAGAGAAAAAATCCAGAAAGAAATTAGAGAATTAGATGATTCAATTAATGAAGAGCCTGCAATGGATTTTGTTGATGCTGAGGAATCAAGTGAGTTGTATGATTTACATACACAAATTACTTCTATCATTGGATTACAACATTTAAATGAGCTATTTTATACCATGGACTCAAATTTGCATACTCATCATGCTGATTTCATTGAAGGACTTCAGTGGGTAATAAACCCGATAGAAGATTATGATGACTTATTTTTTATTCAGTTAGATGAATATGAATGGGATTATGAATGGAATGAGCAGTTGCAGTATGTTATAAAAAAACTAAATGCTATTCCACTTGATTATCGTCTTGAGTTATTAAACAATTTAAGAAATCAGATTTTGCGAAGATTAGATAAAGCTATAGAATTTTGGGGAAAACCGAAAAATAGACAAGAGCAGATAATAATTGAACCAAAAGAAATCATTAAGTTTGCCAATCATTACCTTTTTCTTCAAAGCTTTGAGAATTATGACCATTCAACAATTTTTACAAAACAACTCCGCAGATATATTAAATCAAGACCGTTTTTTCCGGCAATAACTTCAGAAATTCTTTTCTACGAAATAACTAGATTAAGCGAAATATCAGAAGCTAATGGTTTTCAAGAGATAGTAGAATGGCTTGGGGGAATTTTCCAAAAATTCTTTGTAAACTAATTATCAAGAAAATAAATTAGAGGAAAAGATTATTCGTACAACCATTTTTCATCTATTTTTGAGTAGCTAGCAAATTCCGATTCAGCAAAATATATTTTGTATTCTACAATTGCATTCTCTGGTGTATCTCCAGCATGAATTATGTTTCTCCCAATTTCCAGGGCATAATCACCTCTAATTGACCCCGGTTCTGCATCCTCTGGATTTGTCGCACCCACTATTTTTCTAGTAATCTTAACCGCATCCTTCCCCTCGACTACCATTGCAACAACTGGTCCACATGTGATATACTCTAACAAACCTTCGTAAAATGGTTTTTCTTTATGAATCGCATAGTGCTCCTCTGCTTGAGCATTAGTAACAGTAATCATTTTCAATCCAATTATTTTGAACCCTACATTTTCAATTTTTTGGATTACTTGTCCAACAAGTCCTCTTTGAACACCATCAGGTTTAATCATAATAAACTCTCGTTCCAATCTATACACCTTGTATTTTGTAACAGATTTCTACTGTGATAATAAAAATTAATTGATTCAACCAAATTTACCTTGAAAATTAGAATCAACAAACATTTAGAGTTTAAAAAAAGAGTTAATAGAGAAAGGTATTACACAAATTTCCTTTCGTATCTCTCTGTCCATTTCAATTTTTTAGGATCGCGTTTTAGAACTAGTTGTGATTTTTTGCATTTGTTTGAACAAAAATAGAGTACTGATCCTGTTCTTTGAACAAAAAGCATACCACAGCCATGTTCCGTTTCTTTCCCACAATATGAGCATTTTTGTGTTCGTGGCATTGTTAATCACTTATCTTTTACGTATTTTTTTAGCTTCCCTTTCGGTTTCTCGGAGCATGATGACATCTCCTTTTCTGACAGGACCTTTGAGATTTCGTGTTAAGATTCTGTTTTTATCTCTACCATCAAGAACCTTAACTCTTGCTTGAGTAACTTCCCCAACACTTCCGGTTCTTTCTAGTACTTGAATAACTTCAGCAGGAGTTGCCCTATCGTCGTCTCGTGAGCTCACTTTTTTCACCTAACTTATTTCTTAAGTTCCTTCAATTTGTTGCTCAATCCTTTGATAGATTGTTTAGCTTCTCCACCATCTACAACAGCAATAGAAGCTGAACCTACTTTTAAGCCAGCGGCTTTGCCTAAATCATCTTTAGTGGCTACATAGGTATAAACAATATCGTTCTCTTCACAAAGAAGAGGCAAATGCATAACAATTTCAGGGGGGTTCACATCTTCAGCAATATATACGATTAAAGCAGTCTTTCTTTCAATTGCTTTTGTAACTTCATTAGTTCCTTTTCGTATTTTACCAGTTTTAGAAGAAGTTTCTAAGATGCTTAAAGATTCTTTAATTACTTCATCAGGAATATCAAATTTTTTGTACATTTTTATTTCACCTCGGGCACACAGACAATTGTGCCTTCATTAGGTATGAAAACAAAAATTGGATTTAGTTTAAAAGACTTATCTTTGGGTAGATTTTTCACCCAATATGGTTGTACTTACCACATCTTCGTTATTTAGAATAAATCTTAGTCTTTTAGGAAAGAGTCCATTCAAAATGACAACCTTTTCAACATGTTTCAATAATTTACTTATCTCTTCAATTTTACCTTGCATAGATCCTGTAACATCAATGACATCATTTTTCATCTTTTCTGCTTGAAATTTTACTAAATCTTGATAACTTAGTTTCCTAACAAGCTTCCTTGCGTTTTCATCTTCTGTCTTTTCAAATAAGCCATCAACATCGGTTAGAAAGATAACTTGATTCACACTGAAATTTTTGACAAGATTGTTAATTATCGAATCTCCGCTATGAATGGTAAAACCTTCCTTTTCAACAAACAAAACATCTCCGGATAAAATAGGACATATACCCAATGAAAGAGCCTTTTCAACGGGTTTAAGAAAATATAAAACTTCATTATCTTTTGAATAAGCTAACGCACTAGTTTGGAATCCCATTGCTTTTACATCGTTCTCTATTAAACAAGATACTACTTCTTGCGTAAGAGAAGACATATCTTGTCTAATTTTCACAATCCCATTAAGTTGAACTATGTCTTTGAAACCAGTTTGAATCGAATGTTTTTCCGCTACTATATGTCCAAAAGATCCGGCACCGTGAACTACAATGAGAGGTTTATTCCAATTCTCAAGTTGTTTGCATATCTTAATTAAATTCTCCTTTCTGACTTTAAGATAAGATGATTTGTCTGTAACAACAGATCCACCAATTTTGATTATATCTATACTAGTACAATTCATTCCTTACACCATCATTTGAAAAGTTTGAAATAAAAGCTTGAAGGTTCTTTTCCTTCATTAATTCTACTACTTCCGTTGCTCTATGGTAATCATCAAACAGTGATATCACACAACCACCACCTCCAGCTCCAGTAAGCTTACTACCCAACGCTCTTTTCTCGTCAAGAATTTTTACAATCTCATCTAAAGTTCTATGACTAACACCAAGATCCCTTAACAGTTGATGATTTGAAGACATTAATTCTCCAATTTGGGCTAAATCCCCAGCTTTCAAAGCTTTTTCTGCATCAATCACAATATTATGGATGTTATGAAAGATTCCTTGAATAGCGCTTGGATTTTTCTCATACTTTTTCCTTACACTTTCAACTAAGTCTTTTGTGTTTCTAGGGATTAAACTATTAATAATGACTATATAATTAGAAGAAAGCTGAAAAGATAGTTCTTTCATTACTCCGTTTTCATATAGTATTCCTCCTCCATATGTAGAAATAGTATTATCTATACCTGAAGGAAAACTATGTATGATTTTCTCAGTTTCATATGCAAGTTTGTTTATTTCATGCAAATCAAAATCCATTCCAAGGAATTTAGAAAAACCTGCAATAAGTGATACTGAAACAGCTGCACTTGAACCTAAACCAGCAGATAGCGGAATTTGTGAAGAAATTTCAATTGTAGGATTTTTACATGATTCAGTAACTTCAAGGAGAGAATCTATAACGAACTTCAAAGCTGTAAGATTTTCAGGTAAGGGAGTAAGATTTAAATCAAAGAGCTTCTTGGGAAATAAATCGGGAACAGATAAAATAGAGATCTGTTCTGATGAAGCTGAAATAGAACTTATTGCTCGTAAATCTATTGCAGCGGCAATAGCAGGATGTTTGTACACAACAGCATGCTCACCAAAGAGAATTATTTTTCCTGGTGCTGAAAATTCCACTGTATTTACATCCATAATCAAAGATGTGCTTAACCTAATAAAATCTTTTTCAAAAATAAGAAGAAGAGTGTGATTATTCTCTCAATAATTTGAAAGCAAAATCATCAGCGGTTTCTTGTAAATCTTCAGTTTCTCCCAATTCGCCTCTAGCACGAAGTATTTCTCTTGTCAACAAATAATACACCTGTGCAAGGGACTTACGACCTTTATTGTTAACTGGTAAAACTAAATCAACGTGATTTGTAACATTGTCTGTATCACATAGAGCTACGACAGGAATGCCTCTAGATGCAGCTTCTGTTAATGCTTGTTTATCAGCTCTTGGATCGGTGAGGACAACTACATCAGGTTCAATATAACCCTCATATGAAGGATTGGTTAGAGTTCCTGGTATAAATCTTCCTGGAATAGCTTTAAACCCCGCTAATCTAGCCATTTTTGTACTTGGAACTGAAGCATACTGCCTAGTAGCGAATACAGCTACTTTTGATGGCTCAAAACGACTTATGAATTTGGCTGCAATACGTATTCTTTCATCTGTTGTATTAACATCCAATACATATATGCCATCATTTCTCACTCTGTATTTGAAAGGCTCCATAAATTTAGTGCAAACACTAGTCCCAATATGAATACCTGAAACCAGATAGGTATCTCTAGGAATTAATAGTATTTCTTCAGTGGTTTTTTCCTCTGATTCTTCTGACATTTTGCATCCTCAGTTTTGTGTTTAACATCTATTTCCACAAAGTGTAAGCAATAAGAACTCTAATGTTTTGATTAAAAACCTTCTGTTCTTTTAGTAGGAAAAAAAGTGCAATTTTTAGGTGAAGGGTAGAAAATCTTCAATTAAGTCTATATGAGAAACTAACATTCTACGACAGCACCATCTTTTGACATTTAACTTGTCAAGAGTTTTTTCAGGAATTTCTCCCTCTTTGATTTGTATCTTAAATTCATCCCATTTATCAGCAATCAAAGTTCCACAAGTAAAACATCTTATTGGAATAATCATTTCAGTCAATCTCTCCTACAATATCACGCATTTAACTATTATGTTATATGATAATTTAGAACCCCCAGTCTCTAGCTATTTTGAAGCCTTTATAGATTTGGAGCAATCCTTTTGGGTGTCTTAGAAGTCCAGGTTCCTTTAACAAATTGGAAAGAACTTTGATTTTTTCCCGTCCTGAGATTCTATTGATATATTGGTTATTCAAGATTTTTCCTAGTTTGGAGAGGAATTTATTGGAACGGCTGTAGAAGAAGTTATGGCATTTAAGATTGATTTCATCCATAAATTTGAACTTCAAAATTTCTGATTGATAGTTTGATAAAGAATAGAATTGGTTTTCCTTTTTACTGGTTAAAAATTTAGCACCTATTTTTCCTGCTATTTCCCCACTAGTCATTCCCATTCTAATTCCACCGTAGAAAATGGGGTTAACCATTCCAGCAGCATCTCCTACAACCAATATATTATCACAATAAAGCTTAGGTATTGGACCTTTCATTGGAATTGGACCTCCCATCTTCTTCAAAATCTTACCTGAAATATTATTTTGTTTCAAGAAATTATCTAATCTCTTTTTTCTCTCTTTTGTATTAGTAACAATCCCAATATTTGTTTCGTTTTTTCTTGGAAATATCCAGACATATC